>NZ_JAMPKJ010000004.1 GCF_039962115.1 Funiculus sociatus GB2-C1
CAAATTGTCTGCCACAATCTCGACATTTAAAATTTTGTTTACCAGTGTGAGTATGACCATTTTTTACAACGTATTGAGAGTCGCACTTGGGGCATTGCATAAGCTAAAAATTACGGTAGGTTGAATAATTAAAATTATAGTTCATTAGCATTACTATGCAGGACTACCCAGACCTCTTTCCCCACCATTCACCCATTCTTTGACACGGCTACGGTTCATTCGTCCCAGCCAACCTGTACCCAAAATTCTATTACGTACACGTTGAAAAATTCTGACAGGTATTCGAGCTACTTCTGAGCTTAACGGCGTAGGTGAAGTAACTATCTGCTGTGTGTAAGCATAGCTAGACTCGCCCAACAATGAGAGTAAAACTAGCAAGGCAATTGATGGAGATAACCAGCGTTTAGACATAATATTTAACACCAAAACTTCCAATAACTATGCGTATTTCACTTGAATGGATGGAATTTCAATCCGACGATTGGCATTCACTGTAACGTCAATAATGCCGTGACCTCCCTTCCCTGGTTTGACAACGCGATATTCAATTAAAACGCCATCTTGTGAAGCAATGTTGGAATAAGCTGTATAGCTTGTGGGCTTTGACCAAGAAGTAAAATCGTTATAGTCTTGATATCTTGGCAAAATTGCTGCTTGCACCTCTTGGGGACTCATTCTTTGATTCTTTTGAAGGTACTCGGCTGCAATAGCCATACCAAGAGAAGCAGGCCCAGCAAATGATGCGACACTAGGTTCGCTGTCTCGCATTTGGGGAAAACTGAAAGCAACATTGTCACCCAGTTGCTCGCGACGTTGAGCAGCCAACACAATAGAATACTGAGGACTATTTACTTCTGCTACAGCAACATTGGTAAAACTGTTACCGAGAAATTGACTTTGAGCCAATTGAGCTTCTAGCCGCCGGTCATACCATTCCTGAGTGCGCCGTCCCCAAGCGCGACGAGCTAAGGCAAATGCGCCTTGGAGCAAACCCCCAAAAGCAGCCTCCATGACTGCGCCCCCCAGCAGGAAAAACAAAAAGGCATCTGCCTGCTGAGGATTCTGTAAACCCAAGTTAACAGCGAATGAAGCACTCCCCAACGTACCATACTGGATAAATTTTCTGCGATTCATTGATTTATTTCCTTAAAATATCCTCAATCAACCAAATATTGGGGCAAGAGTTCCGACCTTGTTTGGCTCTAACACATTGAGTTTCCAGCGCTAGAGTACGGGTATTGGTAACATCTATGGGCCAACGAATTTTATCTCCCTTACTAATAGTTTGCTCTCCGTAAAAATTCCCATCTTTGTACACTGAAAGCCGAACAATTACAGAACCATCAAGTAAATCAGAAGTTTGAGAGAATCCAAACGACAGGGTTAAGGTTTTAAATTGGGGACGTGCGTTCACTGCTGCTAGCCTACAAGCAACTTCAGTAGGACGATCTTTATAAATTCCCCAGGCGTTTTGACCGAAGTCTGAATTTCCCAGATACGCAACAGCTCTAAATATCTCACGTCCTATAGAAACATCCTCATTTACAGGATTGTATCCTCCCATCCCTCCTATCCTGCGACACCCCATCTCACCCAAAGAAGCAACTCCGGAGGAGCGACGATTTTGAGCCTGTGCGTCACTTGCCATAGAAACTAGGAGTGTTGCTACAATTAGACCGGATATAAACCTACGCAGATTCATTTAACCTCTCATAACTTGAATGGGCTTGTTGATGAGCTTCCTAGTTTAGGAAGCCCAAACTCAAAAGTCTTTGATTATATTATGTAAAATTTTATATGTGATCGCTACCGTGCAAATACCGGATAAAACTACAATCCGATCGCCCTCTTCAAGCCTGCTTAAATAGGCTTTGTTTGTGTAGCCGTGTCTTCAGGCGTTAGGCAAAAAAATTTGTATAAAAGCAAACAAAAAAAATAGGGTGTATGCCACCCTAAAAACTCTCTACAAATATTTAACTGGCGACTACTCTAAAAAAGGCAATTTACACCACCTATTGCTTTTTACCTCTAACTAGCCAAACGTTCTGGCGTTTGAGATTGCAATACAGATACCAAATGCTCCACGCCCCTTTGTAGATGTCGCGTCACCGTCATCGGACTGACACCGATGCGTTTAGCCGCTTCTTTGCGGGGAAGATCGCGGACTAAAACTAAATCAATAGCCGCCTTAGTTTTGTTATCCAGATGGCTCATCGCGCCTTCCAGCTCTTGCCGTTCTTCTTCTTGATGTTGCAAGCTTTGATAGCGAGCGTCAGGCAGCGTTTCTCCCAACGTAATCTGAAAATCAAACTGCTGATAAACGATAGTATCTAAACTTAGTGGTCGGCAGTTTTGAGTCGCCACCTTACTTTCATTCCACTCGTCCAGGGATACTTTGAGTGCTTCGGCAATTTCAGCTTCTTTTGGCGAACGCCCTAAAGTTTGTGCCAAATCTTTACGCGCTTTTTGCCCTTCTTGCTGGAGATCCTGCCAGCGACGAGGCATTTTCATCACGCCGCCCCTGTCGCGCAAAAAATGCAGCATCTCACCGCGAATATAAGGAACCGCAAAGGAACTAAAAGCATAACCTTGATGAGGGTTGAATCTCTCAATCGCCCGCATCAAACCGAGATAGCCGAGTTGTTCCAAATCTTCATAAGGTTCAGAACACTGATAGCTGACTCGGTGAGCAATTTTCCTCACCAGTCCCATATTTAACTCCACCAGTCGATTGCGAACTTCAACGGATGGATTTCTAGAGTATTTAATTAAAAGTTCCATCGAATCGGAGCTGCAAGAAGGTTGAGTCGCCATTGTCAAAGCCTCTGTAATACCAGCCCGTTTAGGAAATTGGGCGATCGCTAAATCTTTTTCGTTTCACCTGAACTTATTTTCTTTAGACGGGGAGCTACGCACCATCGTTGGATTACGGAATTCACAGAGGACTTCCTCCCAAATGTCAGCATATATACGTAAATTGCGCCTTAGTTCGGCCGGAGCTTGTCTATAGAGCTGTCTATGGCTGAATTTGTGTACAGTCTCAGCGAGGCAGCAATCTAATTCCCTATGAGGGATGGACATGAAATTAAGCTTTTAAAACAAGCCGCGAGATCCTTGAGTGGGAACCCAGTAGCAGAAGACTTAAGGTCTACGCCACAATTGAATTGGAAGGTAATCCTTTTTTGTAAATTATTGGTTTAGTTCTGAGGAAGTCCCATGAGTAACACCAGCAACTTCCGTCAAGCGATACGTGAGGCTAAAGATCACGCGCTCGTTGGCCCCAATGTGATTGCCAATGCCCTACCTTACGTAGGCGCTGGACTTGTTTTAACCGCACTTGGCAGCTACGGGGGTCTTGGCGTTCTCCGTTCCAATCCAGAGATATTCATGCCAACCTTCTGGGTGGCGCTGATTGCAGAATTTGCTCTCTTCTTCGTTGCCCAAAACGTTGCCGCAAAAGGTAACAAGAGCGTTGCTCTGCCGCTTTTGGCTACCTACAGCCTGCTGTCTGGCTATACCCTGAGTGGGTTGTTGTTCATCGCGTTGAGGACATCTGGAGTCGGTTTGCAAGGAATTGGTTTTGCAGCCCTCGGTTGCGGCATTACCTTTATTGCAGCACGGCAGATTGGTTCTAACCTGTCTGACCAAGACGGCATGGCTTTGACTAAAACTGTACAGCTAGGCATCATCGCCCTAATTGTTGTGCTAGTGGGTCAGCTGCTGTTGTCCTTCTTTGGTGTCTATACACCCACCTGGCTAGAAATTGCCATTTCTGGCATTGGCGTGTTTTTGTTTGCAGGTGCTGCTGTGGTGGATTTCTACATCCTGCCGCGCACCTACCGCAACGATGAGTATCTACCTGCCGCTTTGTCGATGTATTTAACGTACATCAACCTGTTCATTTTCATTTTGCGCTTGATGATCGCGCTCAATAGCCGCGATTAATAAGCAAAAGGTTACACGAACTAAAATAAGCTTGAAACCGTGGCTTAAATATCAAAAGCTACGGTTTTTTCTTATACATAGAAAGTAAAGACTCCAGCTAAGATCGAAAAGAGTGCAACTTTACTACCAAGCGCTCATCGGAAAAAGCTCGAAACAATGATTGAACTACTAGACATTAAACGAGAAGTCGAAACGTTGTGCGATCGCCTGGGTAAAACTCAGGACTATCTTTGACGTTCCTGCATTGACTGCTAAAATTCAAGACTTGGAGCAATTGGCAGCTCAACCGGAATTTTGGGATGACCAAACTGCTGCACAGAAAACTCTCCAAGAACTCAATGACCTGAAATCCCACTTACAGCAATTTGAGGATTGGAAAAACAATCTGGAAGATGCTAAGGCTGTCGTAGAACTGCTGGAGTTAGAAACTGACACCGCACTCCTGGCGGAAGCGGAAACTAACGTTACCAAGCTCAATCAGGAACTCGACCGCTGGGAGTTGCAACAGCTGCTTTCTGGTACATACGACCAAAGCGGAGCAGTGCTAAGTATTAACGCTGGTGCAGGCGGTACAGACGCTCAAGACTGGGCGGAAATGTTGCTGCGGATGTACACCCGTTGGGCAGAAGATCGCGGCTACAAAGTCACCTTAGCGGAAATATCGGAGGGAGATGAAGCCGGGATAAAATCTGCCACTTTGGAAATTGACGGGCGTTATGCTTATGGCTACCTAAAGGCAGAGAAAGGAACTCACCGACTGGTGCGGATATCGCCTTTCAACGCCAACGACAAGCGGCAAACTAGCTTCGCTGGAGTGGAAGTGATGCCAACTCTGGATAAATCGGTCACTTTGGACATTCCAGACAAGGATTTGGAAATCACTACTACCAGAGCTGGTGGCAAAGGTGGGCAAAATGTCAACAAAGTGGAAACGGCGGTGCGGATCGTTCACATTCCCACTGGGATTGCCGTGCGCTGTACCCAGGAGCGAAGTCAGCTGCAAAACAAAGAAAAAGGTCTTGCCATCCTCAAGGCTAAGTTACTGATTGTTGCCCAAGAGCAACGCGCCAAGGAAATTGCCGACATTCGCGGCGATATGGTGGAGGCAGCTTGGGGCAACCAAATTCGTAACTACGTCTTCCATCCGTACCAGATGGTAAAGGATCTGCGGACGGGTGTGGAAACGACTGCGATCGCTGATGTGATGAACGGCGAAATTGACCCGTTCATTGAAGCTTATCTGCGCCAAGAAAATCAACTGGCTTAAAAAAGGCAATCAATTGTAGGTGTAGGCTTCTCGTTCCCAGGATCAGCCTGGGAACGCTCACAATAGACGTTCTGCCTCCCCAGTTGATCGTGAAAGGTAACTGCCTCACTTCGGCATTCCCAGGCTTACTCTGGAAGATAGCTAGATAATGCCCTGAATAGAGAAACAAACTGTTACATTTAGGGAAACAATGGTTTCTCACTCTTTGACCTTAAGTAAACGCTTCTCATGAGCAACCCATCCTCACCGTCCCCAGTGGCACCACAAAATTCAGAAAACTTGCCAGAATCGCCAGCAGCTTCGACCGAAGCTAAACCCAGCTACGTTAAGCTGGCAATGCGAAACATGGTGCGAAAGCGGGGTACTTCTTTGCAACACTTCGCACTGACAACCGTTGGTTTGTTAGCTGTTCTGATTGGTTTGTCCTACATTACTCGTTAACGACAAGTTAGACAAAAGTGCAAGTTGAAGTCAGCGTACAAGATTGTTTTTTCTCTTCCAGTGCATCTGCTGCTGTTGACAACTCATTTAATAGCGCCGCAAGCGAAGCTACCCCGGAGGGAATCGCCCCGGAAACTTGGGAAATCTGGTTTTATCGCTGGATGGAAAGTCTGCACCCGGATATTCCACCAGGGGATGCTTACGAACTGAGTCTGCGCCTCACCGACGATGAGGAAATGCAGGCGCTTAATTCTCAGTACCGTCAGCAAAATAAACCGACAGATGTGCTGGCTTTTGCCTCCTTAGAGGTAGACTGTCCTCAACCAGTCGAATTAATGGAGGATACGCCTTTGTATCTGGGGGATATCGCGATCTCTGTGGATACGGCAATTCGCCAGGCTCAACAACAAGGACATCCATTAAAAACCGAGCTAGCTTGGTTAGCTGCTCACGGCTTGCTACATCTTCTCGGCTGGGATCATCCCGATGAAGATAGCTTAAGTGAAATGTTAAATCAGCAGGAAACTTTACTTCAGATTATTGGTCTTGATATCCAGCTGAATTAGATCCAACAGCCGCAAGTTGTAATATTCTAGGTTGATGCAATTGTTCGTATCCCGGATTGGAGTTTCCCGGTTATGAAGCTGGATCAATGGTTAATTTCCTTTAGGCAAGAAAAAAACGCTGCCATGCCTCAAGAACTTTCAACACCTTCGATTAACTGCTCTGATGTGGTGAAACCAAACCGGGATTTATCTTGGCGAATTGCTCCCAACTTACTGATTAGTTTTAAATATGCTTGGGCTGGACTCCGATATGCCTTTGTTACCCAGCGCAATTTTCGCATCCATGTAGTCATAGGCACAGGAGCGATGGCTATATGTGTCTTTTTGCATCTCCAACCTGTGGAAATGGCGGTGATTGGCTTGACAATTGGGCTGGTGCTGGCAATGGAATTATTAAATACCGCGATTGAGTCGGTCGTTGACTTAACGGTTAAGCAGTCCTATCATGAACTTGCCAAAATTGCCAAAGACTGTGCCGCTGGTGCTGTTCTGATTTCGGCGCTGGTGTCAGTGTTGGTAGCCACTTCGCTAATGCTACCCCCACTTGTAGCTTTGATTCAGTCGGCGCTGCGCTAAAAAAGTGCTGAGGATTGAGCCAAGAAGGAGTGATAAAGTTTGATTATCGTTATTGATAACTACGACAGTTTCACCTATAACCTAGTGCAGTACCTGGGAGAGCTGGGCGCACAACTGCCTGTAGCGTCTGAGATTAAGGTATATAGAAATGACCAAATCTCTCTGGAGCAAATCCGCCTTGCTAAGCCAGATGGAATCGTGATTTCTCCGGGGCCAGGCCGTCCGGAAGATGCTGGAGTTTCCCAACAACTAATTCAAGAACTAGGCTCCACTGTGCCAATTTTAGGCGTTTGCCTGGGCCATCAAGGTATTGGTCAGGTTTTCGGTGGCGAGGTGGTTTCTGCGCCAATGTTGATGCACGGAAAAACTTCTCCCATCCATCACACAGATACGGGCGTGTTTAAAGGATTAGACAATCCTTTTACCGCTACCCGGTATCATAGTTTGGTGATTGACCGCCAAACCTGCCCAGATGTCCTAGAAATTACGGCTTGGGTGGAGGATGGCACAATCATGGGCGTTCGGCATCGGAACTATCCGCATATTCAGGGCGTCCAATTTCATCCAGAGAGTATTTTGACGACTTCAGGAAAACAGTTGTTGCGAAACTTTCTGGAATCACTTTAGAAGCTAATAGCTAATAGCTAATTGTTGATTAGTATTGCTATTAGCTATTAGTAAAGAACTAATGACTGAGGACTAAATCTTGATGAAACGGCGACAGTTGATCCAGTATGCTGGGGCGGGCTTGCTTGCAGCTTTAGGAACAGGCTTGGCTTCTGGATTTGAAAGTTATCAGGCGCAGACATCTGGTGATTCACTTTCTATTAAGTGGCTGGGGCATACCAGCTTTTTGTTCACTGGGGGCGGCAAACGAGTTCTGGTGAATCCCTTTCAGAATTTGGGCTGCACATCTGGCTATCGTTCATCTAAGGTGGCGGCAGATTTGGTGTTAGTCAGCAGTCTATTGCTTGATGAAGGCGGGGTGGAAGGGCTACCGGGGAATCCGAAATTAATCTACGAACCGGGAGCTTATCAAGTTGATAATTTAAAACTTCAAGGGATTAGCATTAGCAAAGACCGCGAGGGCGGACGACGTTTTGGGACGAATGTGGCTTGGCGTTGGACGCAAGGGGGAATTAATGTTCTGCATTTGGGGGGTGCAGCGGCACCGATTGAGATTGAGCAGAAAATTCTGATGGGTCGTCCTGATGTAGTGCTGGTTCCAGTGGGGGGAGGCGCGAAAGCTTACACGCCAACGGAAGCAAAACAGGCGATACAAGTTCTCAATCCGAAGTTGGTGATTCCGACGCATTACCGGACGCAAGCTGCCGATCCTGCTAAGTGCGATATTGTGGCTGTGGATGAGTTTTTGGCGTTGATGGATGGGATGCCGATACGTCGTGTTGGTGACACGCTGACGGTTAAGCCAGGAGATTTGCCGAGTAATGGGAGCGCGATCGCATTGATGAGTTATAAATTTTAAATTACATCCTCGTTCCCCGCCTCAGCCTGGGAACGAGAACTACTCGTTAATGACTGAATAAAGTTGATTAAATTTCTCATTGGGTAACAAACCCCTGGGATCTAACGATAAATTTTCTTTGATACGGGTGACAAGATACATATCGATGTCACCTTTATTTTTTGCATCGATTTTACCCCGATATTCGCATTCAAAAAAATCTTTGATTAACTGAAAAGTTGTTTCCGAAATATTAATGCCTCCGGGAACACCAGATGATTCCATTCTGGATGCAATATTAACAGTATCTCCCCAAACATCATAAGCAAACTTCTTGTGTCCGATTGCACCTGCTAATAACGGGCCTGAGTGAATGCCGATGCGAATTTCCCAGTAGGGATGATTGTTTTGAATTTTTTCTTGTCGCCGCCATTGCATAAATTCTCGAATTTGTAAGGCGGATAGGGCGGCATCAATCGCATGGGTGCGGTTGGGAGTGGGGATTCCGCCAACACACATATAACTGTCACCAATTGTTTTTAATTTTTCTAGATTCTGTGCTTCAGTTACCATATCGAAAGCAGAAAAGCAATAATCTAGTTCATCTACTAACTCTTGGGGTGGCAGTTGTTCGGCTAAGTTAGTGAAGTTCTTGAAGTCGGTAAATAGAACTGAGGCGGATTCATAATAAACAGGTTTTACTCTACCTGTGCTTTTCAGTTCATCAGCAACACCTGCTGGCAGGATGTTTAATAGTAGTTGGTCAGATTTGCGTTTTTCTGCCTCTAGTTGAGCATTTAGCTGATTTAACTCTTCAAAACAGTTGGCGTTGCGAATTGCTGCTGATATTTGTAAAGCTAGTAAATAGCCGATCCGCACATCTTCCAGCGTGTAAGCTTTCGGTAAAGTGGTGGCAAAGTTGATTGTACCCATTACTAAAGAGCGATCGCTTACCAATGGGATAATCAGCTGGGAGGCGTAGGGTGCTAAAAAAGCTGCCATTGAACCTTCTTTAATTAGTTGCGGTTGACCCGTTTTCATGACACGCCCCAGAGGACTATCCTCTATAACCCTAGCCGCGTCCAATTCCACAGGAGAACCAAACAATGTCACTAGCCGACAAGAATTGCTATGACAAATGTAAACGCTACAATGCTCAAAATCTAGCAACCATTTGGCTTGTTTGCCTACGACTCGCAAAATCTCATCTAGATTAAGGGAACGATTGATCGCTGTGGCAATTTCATTCACGGCGGCGATGCGGGTCGATAGCGCTTGAGTTTCAGCCAGTAGACGGCGGGCTATCAGCAGCAGTGGTTCGCGTTCTTGCTTTTCCAGCCCATTGCCATTCATGGAGTTGGGAGGATAGGGTGATTGTATATTTATAATGAGTCGATTTCCAGGGCGATCGCGTCCGTATAGCGGTTTATGCTGGTGAATAAGTCAGCTGTGCCAATAATCTCGAAAATTTCTGACTCGTCTAACCCCAACGAACGCAACTGCTGGTAATCTGCATCAGTTAAATCGTGCGGTTGGGTGGCGGCTTTTAAGCCAAAGGTGATTACGGCTTTTTCACGGGCTGGTAGCGGACAAGCCGCAAAGTCTGAAACTAACGTCTTGAGGACTTCTTCACTCATCCCCAGGGCTGATAATCCATGCAGATGAACGTTTAAGGCATAGGGACTATTATTGGCTTGGGAGATGGCGACCCCAATCATTTCTTTGAGGGTACGGGGTACGTCTCCCTTGAGAATAGTGGCGCGAAACTTTTTCCAGTTGGCTTCTAATAAGTCGGGATTGATAGCCATCGATTTGAAAATGTTGGGAACGATGCCAAACCCTAATTCTGTTAAAATTTCGTCGTAAACTTCCTTAACTTTTAAATCGGTTACTTCATCTGGTTCCTTGATAGAAAAGTGAGCCATTGGTGCCTCTTGTGTTTGTTTATGCAGGTGTAAAATGATACAAGTGTGTAAAATCTTTATTTGATTACCCTGATCTCCAGTTTTCGGGTCTTACAAAGCCCGGACAGGAGAATTCGGCTTATTAGTAGTTGCACCCGCAAATAGCACTCTGTTGTCCTCAAAGGATAACAGGATTGATAAGACAATGCTCTGTATTATTAATTATTAGCTAATTTTTGTGGACATAGATTACTGCATTTAAAGATTAGATAAGGAATGAACCGATAAAATAAAAAGATATAATTCCTAAAACTAATAGAATTAAGGTTATGCAAGCAGAATACCGCGATCGCCGCCAGCAGTTGATGGCAAAAATTGGCAACGGAACGGGCATATTCCGTAGTGCGCCAGTAGCTGTTATGCACAACGATGTCGAGTACACTTTTCGGCAGGATAGTGATTTTTTTTACTTGACGGGGTTTAATGAACCGGAGGCGGTGGCAGTTTTAGCACCACACCACGCTGAACACAAGTTTATTCTCTTTGTGCAGCCGAAGGAACGGGAGAAGGAAGTTTGGACGGGATATCGGGTTGGTGTGGATGCAGCAAAAGAATTTTATGGGGCGGATGAAGCTTACCCGATTGCGGAACTTGATGAGAAGCTGCCCCAGTATTTAGAAAAAGCCGATCGGATTTATTATCATTTGGGACGCGATCGCGCTTTCAACGATACGATTATCAAACACTGGCAGCGTTTAATGGCGGGTTATCCCAAACGCGGTACGGGGCCAATTGCCATTGAAGACACAAACCCCGTCCTTCATGCGATGCGGCTGGTGAAAAGTCCCGCTGAGTTAGAATTGTTACGTCGAGCGGCTGACATCTCAGTAGAAGCACATAACCACGCGCGCGAGTTCGCGCAACCAGGGTGTTACGAGTACGAAATTCAGGCGGAAATAGAACATATCTTCAGAAAGCGGGGTGGGATGGGGCCAGCTTATCCCTCAATTGTTGCCTCTGGTGCTAATGCCTGCGTGCTGCACTACATTGAGAACGATCGGCAGATGCAGGATAATGATTTGCTGCTGATTGATGCAGGTTGTTGTTACAAATATTACAACGGGGATATCACGCGCACTTTCCCGGTTGGGGGCAAATTTACGGCAGAACAAAAGATACTTTACGAGATTGTATTAGAAGCGCAATTACAAGCGATCGCGCAAGTTCAACCAGGCAATCCTTATAATTTATTTCACGATACAGCAGTGCGGGTGCTGGTAGAAGGTTTGATGGATTTGGGACTTCTGGCGGGTGATATTGAAGAAATCATCAAAGAAGAGAAATATAAACCTTTTTATATGCACCGTACCGGACACTGGCTGGGGTTAGATGTCCACGATGCAGGTGTTTACAAGCACGGCGAGGAAGTCTGGCAAAGTTTGCAACCCGGTCATGTGCTGACGGTTGAACCGGGACTTTATATTGGACTTGATGTGCAACCTGTCGAAGGACAGCCAGCCATAGATGACAGGTGGCGCGGTATTGGCATCCGAATTGAGGATGATATTTTAGTCACTGAGTCAGGACATGAGGTTTTGACACAAGCAGTGCCTAAATTGGTGGAGGAATTAGAAGCGTGAAGATAATTCCGTTTCTCCTTAAGAGTCCTCTTTCATAGGGCTGGTAAAGGATTTCAGTTCTTTTTTAATCGACAAACAAACAGACGAGATCGCCCTTGTCTCTACATACATTTTAATGTATGTAGAGACAAGGGCGATCTCGTTCCTACATCTGGAAAATGGATTCCCAGCCGGCCAAGTATTTTGGCAATAACTCGCTTGTAGATGTAATTTGGAAAATAATGCAAGCTTTTTAAATTCTCTAAAGATATCTTCCATTTAAGGATATTTATATCTAAAGAAGTAAAATAAATTGTATTACGATTGGCGCAACCCGTTCATAATATCTTCTTCTATCTAGGGGAGGAATTTATAATTATTAAGTGGTAAAGCTAGTAATAAATAACAGTACATAAAGATTTTTATGTAATCAAAGAGTTTAAATATATGCCTAATTATTCTACCAGGATTTACACAAAATTGCTTAAACTTTTGCCAGAAACTATACACTGGCTTAACCAGCAAGACAACCCTAGTGAAACGATTGATTTATTAGTTAAAAACGCTCGAAAAAGCAATGAGGATTGCTTTAGTGAAGAAAGCAGTGTTGAGATGGCAGAATTTTCAGCACTTGAAGAAGACTTGGAGATATCAGGGGAACAGGTGAAGAGTCTAACGCAAGAAGTGGAGGATCTAAAACAAGAGCTGAATTTGGAAATACAGAAAACAAAAGAGTATTGTCAAGAACTGGAAAATATACAGCAGGAGTTACGTAATAGTTGCGCCTATGATTTACGCAATCAAGTTGGCACAGCAGAGATATCAGAAGATAAAATGGATGCGATCGCGCAAACAATCTTAAGGAATGAAAAGGGGAAAGATGGTAATCTACTGGTAAAGGACAAAGATTGGTTTACGGTCAAAGATGCGTTAACAAGGTTTATTGCCATTCTATTGATTAGGTAGGTAGAAGCTTTAGGCATATTTTTATACATCACTATTTTGAGTTCAGAACAATTACAAATTCCAGCTTTAGTTTAAAAACGTTAAATCTATAGTCAAAAGAAAACTTAGTAGGGAGTGCGATGATGTCAAAAACAACAGCAAACCAGACAAGATCCTACGCAGCGGTTGAAAATTAGTGGGAACCCCCACACCTCCCGCTGACTTGATTTTTGATGATGGTGAACCGATGGAAAGCAACCCCTAACGCACCTCGTCGAGTTAGGGGTTGCTTTTTTGGAAAAACCGACTTACAGTTTTATGTCGTAAAACCGATATTTTGCCTGTTATCTAGGTAAAATCGCAATTATGGGGCGCGATGGGAGCAAGGCAAATACTTTGGTAACACAAAATGTGACTACCGCCGATCTGGCGGAGCAATTCCGACATCTTCAAAACCAGCTGCGCGAAGTTTGGCATACTACCGAACTTTTTGACAACAGCGATGCTGATATTGTGGTGATTCCTTCTTTGAGTATCGATCAGCGAGAACTGCTGAAAATTGAAGGATCTCATCACTACGAGGAGCGACTTTTATTTTCGTTAATTCGCCTGCATAACCCCCGAACCAGGCTAATTTACGTTACCTCCCAGCCGTTGCATCCCAGCGTAATTGATTACTATTTACAACTGCTACCGGGAATTCCGTTTTCTCACGCACGCGATCGCTTGCTGCTACTTTCCGCTTACGACTCCTCCCTTAAACCTCTAACTCAAAAAATTTTAGAGCGTCCCCGCTTAATGGAGCGAATTCGGCAAGCCTTGCAGCTAGAAAAGTCTTATATGATTTGTTACAACAGTAGCCCTTGGGAAAGGGAACTGTCTCTAGCACTGGGCGTACCTTTGTATGCTTGCGATCCGGATTTGCAGGATTGGGGAACTAAAAGTGGCTCTCGGCAAATATTTGCAGAGAGTGGGGTTCCTCATCCCGATGGTAGCAGTAGCGTCTGGAATGCTCAAGAACTGACACAAGCAGCAGTCGATTTATGGGAACGACAGCCGACTTTACAGCGAATGGTTGTCAAACTCAATGAAGGAATTTCCGGCGAAGCAAATGCAATTCTGGACTTAAGACCGATTCAGGAACTAGCACCCCAGAAAGCTTCCCATCAAGAACGAATGGAGGCAATAAGCGATCGCTTGCCATTTCTCGGCTTTCAAGCCAAAGCTGAAACCTGGGAAAATTTTTCTGGTCGCATCCCAGAATTAGGAGCAATTGTAGAAGCTTTCATCGAAGGAGACATTAAGCGGAGTCCCAGCGTTCAAGGTCGCATCACACCCGATGGAAAAGTAGAAATTCTCTCAACTCACGACCAAATTTTAGGAGGCCCTGACGGTCAAATTTACCTTGGTTGTCGCTTCCCAGCCGATGAAACTTATCGATTACGCTTGCAAGAATTGGGATTAAAAGTAGGCAAGAAACTAGCAGAAAAAGGAGCCTTAGAACGCTTCGGCGTTGATTTTGTCGCCGTTCGCCACCCTGACGCAGAAGAGGGACAATGGGAGCTGCAAGCAATAGAAATTAACCTGCGAAAAGGCGGCACTACCCATCCTTTTATGACCCTCAAGCTGTTAACAAACGGTCGCTACGACCTCTCGACTGGTTTATTTTACAGCAAACAAGGTCGTCCAAAATACTACATCGCCACCGACAATCTGCAAAAAGACCGTTACCGAGGACTGCTGCCAAACGACTTAATGGATATCATTGCCCATCACAAATTGCATTTTGATACTGGTACTGAAACAGGCACCGTTTTCCATCTCATGGGTTGTCTTTCCGAATTCGGCAAGCTGGGATTAACCAGTATTGGCGATTCCATGCAACAGGCAGAAGAAATTTACAACAAGGTAGAAAAAGTGCTGGACGAAGAAACTAAAATTCGCCCTAATTATTTCAACTCGTCATTTTATCCGATTCCCCCGATTACTTGGAGAGGGAACGGCTAAAACTGGGGTAATGAAAATAAGAGGATGTTTGAAAAAGCACTTTTCAAACGCTATAGGTTAGAGGATGTCTGAAAAGTCATAATCGAGACGCTTAGAGGGTGGAGATCCCCCTTGCATCCCCCTTAAAAAGGGGGACTAAGACTTGATTGTCCCCCCTTTTCAAGGGGGGCTGGGGGGATCAAACTAACTTTTGACACTTCTCAGACATCCTCTTAGAGATCCCCCTAAATCACCCTTAAAAAAGGGGGAAATCTTCCCCCTTTTTTAAGGGGGGCTAGACGGGATCTCTAAGATTTCAGCGTCATATAGATAATTCACACATCCTCTAAGCGATCGCTGCTCACACTGCATACGCTGCTATAACTAAAGAGTGTGCAACTTCATTTTTAGAGACTACGCTTTTGACATTCGGATCGGGTTATTAATTGCTCTCCTTGTGCCGTTAGTTGTTTTGTTCTAAACACGCGACTACATACGGAGCCTCCTAATGTCATCTCAATCCGATATTCCAATAAAAAATCAACTACTTGCCGCCCTACCAGAAACCGAGTACCAGCGCCTTATTCCTCACCTAGAACTCGTCTCGCTATCACGGGAGCAAGTTCTCTACAACGCTGGCGAATTGATTGAACACGTCTATTTTTTCAATCAGGGATTGTGTTCTTTGATCACCTTCATGGAAAACGGCACGATAGTCGAAGTAGGTCTGGTGGGCAAAGAAGGCATGATTGGTCTTCCCGTATGCTGGGGAGGTAAGACCACGATCAACGAAGCGATGGTGCAAATCTCAGGCACTGCCATGCGGATGAAAGCCGAGCATCTGAAAACCGAGTTCAACCGGGGTGATACACTTCACAGCTTGCTGCTGCGCTATACGCAAGCGCTATTTACTCACACCTGCCAATCTACTGCCTGCAATCGCCTGCATACGATAGAGGAGCGGCTTGCCCGTTGGCTGCTCAACGTCCAAGATCGCATGGAATCAGACGTGCTACCGTTGACTCAGGAATTTCTCTCTCATATGTTAGGCGCACGCCGCTCCGGTGTCACGGTGGCTGCTGGCACCCTAAGCCAAGCGGGAATGATCCGCTACAGCCGTGGTAAGATTACCATCCTCGATCGGGAGAGTTTGGAAGCAACCGCTTGCGAGTGTTATGGGGTGATTAAAAACGAGTACGATCGGTTGCTAGGTAAAGGGAGCGATTAGATTTGCTGACGACCTCTTTGTAATTTGGGTTTTTTGTCTGAGAGCGTACAGAACTCCGATAGCGATCGCATTTATTCTTAATATTACAGGCTCGGAAATCGAGGCTAACAATAGCCGTTAGGGAAGTTGATGACCTCTTTTTAATTTGGCTTTTATGTCGGGAAGCGTACAGAATTGCGATAGCGATCGCGTTTATTCTTAATATTTCCAGATTGGAAGTTCTCAGTAGCAATTTTGGATTTTGGGCGAGAGCCGATGCCAGGATGGAGGTCACTTACATCTATGCGCTACGCACTTTCCTTTGCCAACAGTACAAGCCTGACTCAGAAAGGGCAGAACAAACCTTCAATTTAAAATCTCCAGAAGCGTTGCGCTCCCGTCAAAAACATCGGCAAAGTCAATCCCAAATCCAAAATCGATTGACCTATGCCAGCTATTTTTACTCAATACAACCCTCAATACAACCGCGTCAGAGCGCTACCCAATGTTCCGGTTAAAGGTAACAGGAGGTTAACTATGAATAATTCCACACGCCTAGCTGCTAAATACGATGATGATATTAACAAAAAAATGATAGACCTCTGGGGGCAGGGTTGGCAAAAACTCTCTCCAAAACAAAGGCAATTAGTTGGAGAAATTCTTAATAACCTAAATCAAGTTCCTTCCCTCAGCTAGGTTAATTCAAAGTTTTTAATATCAGGCGCTGTAAAAAACAATTTTATGTTACAGGATGTCTGGGAAGTGTCAAAAGTTTTGATCCCCCCAGCCCCCGCGCTAACGCGCCGCTGCGCTAGAAAAAAGGGGGGAAAATCAAGTCTTAGTCCCCCTTAAAAAGGGGGATTTAGGGGGAGCTCCACCCTAGAAGCGTCTCGATTATTACTTTTCAGAAATCCTCTTAGGCTCAGGCTTTCGTAGCCAACAAAGGCTTATGTTTTGTTAGGTGAGGTTCTCACAACTCAGCTTACGCTAACTACTAGCCTGGTTTCCGGCTTCCATAGCGAAAGCTCAAAAGCCTTTTTTGAGTTTTGTTTTCTTATCAATCTTTTCCTACAATCATTCTTTATCGGACGGTATTTGGTTATACAAATATATCTTCCTTAGAGGAGATTTTACCACAACCGAATTAAACAAGCAGCAGCTCTTGTAGGTTGCTTGAAAATTTATCTCCAGAATAATCAAGAGAAAGCAAATCTTATATAACTAATATGTTTCCTTTATATTTTAAATCTCAAGTAACTTATTAATATAATTGTTATATGGCTGAAATGGCTCGTTCTTTTGACGGAAGTCAATATTGAAGATAATCGCTAACTTAGGGGCATAAATCTCAAAGAAGGAAGGCAGTTATGTTCGATATTGGTACTGATGTTGTGAATCAAAAAACTGGGCATATTGGCAAAGTGATTGGTTACGGGCATGAAATGGTTAACGGAGTTTATTCGCCAACACTGAAAGTGCTTTTATCGGAAGCTTTAAACCCAGGGAAAAAGGGTTTTATAGAAGAGGACTTGCATTCAGCATGGACTCAATGGCAGGAAGCTAACAATCTTTCCATTAAGTGAGTATTTGGCACAAACGTAAGAGGCGTTTGACAAGCTATGTATATGTACAATTTAATTTTCTGTATTGATCCATGATGAACCCGGGCCACGCTCAACGCCTGTAGATTCTGTCTGCTCGTCGGAGAACGTTTCCTGATTCGTATCTTGCGGTCGGATAGAATCGAGTGTAGCCCTGTGTCTTCGTGTGGTTGTGACCCAGTCTGTACAGAGTGCGATTCACTGCATAAATCCAGATTGTCCGCGTCCTTATCCCCAGGTTTGGGGAAACAAATTTTGCAACAGTTGCGGCGCACCGTTACAACTGTTGCATCGTTATGTTCCCATCCAGCCTCTCGGAGTTGGGGGATTCGCCGCGATTTACACAATCTGGGATTTGCACCTGTCAAGAGAACGAGTGCTGAAGGTTTTGCTGGAATCTTTACCGAAGGCGCTGGAACTGTTTGAGCAAGAAGCGGCAGTCTTAGCAAGTCTAAATCATCCGGGCGTTCCCAGAGTGGAGCCAGATAGCTATTTTGTGGTGGACTTAGGCAAGCGCCAGCTACCTTGTCTGGTGATGGAAAAAATCAACGGTCAAACCTTGCAGGATATTCTGGATCGGTATCCCCAAGGGTGTCCAGAATCGCTGGTACGCAATTGGCTCAACCAAGCTTTAGAGATTTTAGAGGAATTGCATCGCCGCAATATTATTCACCGCGATATCAAGCCTTCTAACTTGATGCTGCGTCAAGAAACTGGGCAGCTGGTGGCGATTGATTTTGGGGGTGCGAAACAAATTGGCACAGTGCAGCTGGGTTCTGTTGCTAGTTCGACGCGGTTGATTTCTCCCGGTTACAGTCCGCCAGAACAGATTATGGGGAGTGGGGTGGGGCCTGCGGCAGATTTTTACGCACTGGGTAAGACGATGATTCACTTACTGAGTGGGCAATATCCGCCGGATTTGGAAGATACAGCGAGTGGTGAGTTGAGGTGGCGACATTGCGCCCCGATTAGCCCTGATTTGGCTGACTTGCTGGATGACATGGTAAAAGACGATGTGCGCCAGCGACCAGCAAGTGCGGCCCAGATTCAGCAGCGTTTGACTGGGGTTTCTTCAATGAAGACGATACCCAGTAACGTACCGCAGTCTTTTTCCGGGGCGATCGCTTCCTTTGCCCGCACAAGTCTGAAGCTGGTGGCGATAGCGATCGCATCTATCCTGACAGCTGTAGGTCAAATTACTCTTTTCGTTGTTCGCGCGATCGCCAAAACCTTACAAGCTTGTTTAGATACGCTTTGGGAAATGATTGTCGGCGGTATTGGCGCTGGTGTGTTTGCCGCAACTGGCTTTTTCTTGGCTTATGTATTGCCGTTGGGTGCGAATTTCGCTGCTATTCTCGCCCAATTACCCCCGATTTTTCCCTATATTCCCCCCCACGTAGGGCAAGCGGTTCTGCTGTTTGCTGCTGCTGGCTGGGGGACAGCTTGGGGTCTTACCGAAGCGGGAGGCTTTGGACAGCGCAAGCGGCGTTTAGTGGCTGGGCTGATGGGCGTTTTCGGCTACGGCTTAGGGTGGCTGATTTGCCATGTGATGCCTTATGGATCGGTGCTGCGCTTAGTAACGTTGATTGGATTTGCAGTCGGCCCCTTAACCCTTGGCTTAGGTTTGCCTAGCCATCAACTGGTTCACGCTGTTATTGCCGCAGCTGGCACAGCTGGAGTCTTGACTGCTTTACAAGCTTATACCTTCATCCCTACCGCATCCGCTCCTTTAGTCACCCTTGGCTTTTTTGGGATTTTGGGTGTCACTACTGCCTTCTGGTTGGGCGTGAGTTACTACATCGTTGTACCTTTTCTGCGTTGGTTGGGCTGGCGATGATGCGGTGCTATGTCTGCGTAAATTTCCGGAACACGCGATCGCATTGGGGGATCTGTACTTAAGTACACAAATTTTATTGTCAACTTATGATAAATAAACTTTCCCTAATAGCGCTATTGGCTCTCAGCTTAGCTGCTTGTACCTCTACACCGCAGTCTAACCAATCCGCGATCGCAAATTCTCCAACTGCTGAGTTACCAGATGTGCAGTGTCAAGGAGAAGTACCGCAACCTGTCAAAGCATCTCTTGGGGAATTTCGTCTTGCACAAGAAGCTGATTTTATTCCCGCAATACGCCAGTTTCAAGCTAGTGGAAATTCAAAACAAAAATTTACTTGCAGCATTTTCTCGGCTGATTTTAATCAAGATGGTTTAAAAGACTACGCCATGTTGTTAGTGAGTGAAGAACTCGGTGATTTCCGGTTTCAAATGTCGCTGAATCAAGGTGATGGGAAATTTCAGCGAGATTTCGTCAAAGATTACAAGCGCATCACCAAACCAGAAGCAGGTGTAATTTATACCTCAATGGATTTCAAACCAGCAGGGGAAAAAGGTTTAGCAGCCCGTGATTATAGCCCTTTGAAACCAGGTTCTCCAGAACAAAAAACCTATATAGAGAAACCAGCGATTGAACTGTGGAAAGGAAGCCAAACAGATGCACCACCCAAACAGTTAGATATAAGTTCTCTAGGTTACTGTTCTGAGGCACTTTACTTCGTAGATGGCAAAAAAACTTTTGTAGTCTGCGACTAAAAAGATATAAAAAAAATATCAATCTGCGTAGGTTTAACCCTTGGAACCTCACACAACAGAAAAGTTGGGTGAGGTTGCTCAAACCAACCTACAAATTATAATATTTATCTCCACCTACGTATCATAGAGTTAGTAGTCCAGGGGAGATCCGTCATGTTAGAGTACAAATCACCAAAATATTTTCCTTCCTCCGAAGAACTACTCGACTCTGACGAGACACCCGTGGATAATGAACTGCAAGATTTAATTCCCGGTTTGCTGAAAGCCATATTAGCTATGGCTTGGCCAGATCGCATGGATTGGTTCTTTGGCGTTGACATGGGGATTTACTACGATCCCGATCAGCCTGCAATTGTACCAGATGGATTTCTCAGCTTAGGAGTTGAGCGAATTTTTGATGAAGGATTGCGCTTAAGTTATGCAATTTGGGAAGAAGAGCGCGTCCCGATTATGATACTAGAAGTTGTCTCTCAGACTTATCGCGGCGAATATACCAAGAAAAAGCAAGAATACGCAGATTTGGGTGTTTTATACTACGTAATTTACAATCCTCAACGTCGCCGCAAGCCGCACCTAGAAGTTCATCGTTTAGTTGATGGCGAATACGTTTTGCAACCGGGTAATCCTGTTTGGCTACCTGAAGTTGGTTTAAGTATTGGTGCAGAACGCGGAACTTATCTAGGAATAACGCGGGAGTGGTTGTACTGGTACGATGAGCTTGGGCAAAGATTCCTAACACCAGAAGAACGCGCCCAAGTTGCAGAACAACGCGCCCAACGTCTTGCAGAACAACTTCGTGCTATGGGCGTAGATCCCGATTCTGTAGTTTAAATTAAGCTATGGGAGATTCTGGTAATTTGAACTAAGCTGCAATTTGCGCGATCGCGCCAGCCTATAGTAAACATATAGCGATCGCACGAGCTATGCAAGCGGCATCTTCACCTTTTTTACCCTTATTGCAATATTGGTTTTTCGTCTGCGTTTAGCCGATATAATCACTTCACCTTAATATTCTAGTTACTTGAGATGAGGATGTTTTCCTAACCTGTTGCTGTGCCATAGGAAAGCCTGATTGTTAGCAATAAATATATAATGCGATTAAAATCATCACAACTAAGTTGGCATAAAATCAGGGTTATTACAGTTAAAATAAAGTTAAAAATAACTTGGTTTTTCGTTTGATTTATCTGCACTGCTTAAGTAAGCGTAAATAAACTGAATATCTAGAAAGAAACCAAGTTTCCTTAAAAACCGGGTTGGTGTAAAAAACCCTCATGGTTACAGCTAATTTTATGGGATGTTGCATGTAACATCCCGGAAAAATTGGAAAAGGGATGAACTATGCCTGTAGTGCGAGTTAACATAACTTTATGCTAAACCGTATCAAAGAGATAACCGAAAAACTAGCGCCTCGCCTCATCGAAATCCGGCGACACATTCACTCGCACCCGGAACTAAGCGGACAGGAATACCAAACTGCTGCCTACGTTGCTGGCGTATTGTCATCCTGCGGGCTGCACGTGCAAGAATCAATCGGTAGAACTGGCGTAATTGGCGAATTAAAAGGACAAAATATCGATGATCGCCTGCTGGCAGTTCGCACTGATATGGATGCCTTGCCAATTGTAGAACGCACTGGTTTAGATTATGCCTCGCGCCTGCCGGGAATTATGCACGCCTGCGGTCACGATGTCCATACTACAGTAGGCTTAGGTACGGCGATGGTGTTATCCCAACTGGGAGAAGTTTTTCCTGGGAATCTGCGTTTCTTGTTTCAGCCAGCCGAGGAAATTGCCCAAGGTGCGGCGTGGATGGTTGCAGATGGCGCGATGGATAAGGTGAGCGCTATTATGAGCCTACACGTCTTTCCATCTATTCCAGCCGGCTCGATCGGGATTCGCTACGGTGCTTTGACGGCAGCAGCCGATGACCTGGAAATTATTATTACCGGAGAGTCGGGACACGGGGCGCGTCCCCATGAGGCAATTGATGCAATTTGGATTGCGGCGCAGGTAATCACAACTTTGCAACAAGCAATTAGTCGCACGCAAAACCCGTTGCGCCCGGTGGTGCTGACGGTCGGTAAAATTGAGGGCGGACGTGCGCCGAATGTGATTGCAGATTATGTGCGATTAGTGGGAACAGTGCGATCGCTTCATCCAGAAACTCACGCCAATTTACCTCAATGGATAGAGGAAATTGTCGCCAATATCTGCAAAACCTACGGTGCTGGCTATCAAGTTAATTATCATCGGGGAGTACCTTCGGTGCAAAACGACTCAACCCTGACGCAGTTGGTGGAGTCGGCGGCGAAAGAAGCTTGGGGATGCGATCGCGTCCAAATTTTACTCGAACCCTCCCTCGGCGCTGAAGACTTTTCTATGTATCTGCAACACGTTCCTGGTACCATGTTCCGTCTCGGAGTTGGATACGCAGACAAGAAAAACTACCCACTGCACCATCCCCAGTTTGAGGTAAATGAATCTGCAATCGTGACTGGTGTTGTCACCCTAGCTTATGCTATCTGCCAATACTGGCAAAACTAGAAAATATATCTTTTCTCAGTTGGATGGAATATATCGCGGTTCTAAGATCCGGTCTACGTTGATAGGGACATCGCATTGCCATGTCCCTACAGATGTATCGCACTCAACCCTTGAATTGCTATACTCTTGAGTGCATAGCACAGGTGATACGGGGCTGGGCGTTCTCATAAGTAGAAAAAATATTTTCATTTGTTATTGCTACCAAAACATCTTAATTTTCTAACTCCAGAAGGATTAGCATCTGGGAATATTTAACTATTGTGTAATTAACTTAAAAATAAAAACTATCATGGCATCACCCACACCACTTAAAGGTTTAGAGCTAGTTGATTGTGCTAGAGCAAATGCAAAGCAGGGAGCTGAAACTGCTGCCGAACTATGTGGATATGGCGGCAATCTACGCACCTTTAAGCAAGAACTAAAACAAGCTTGTGAGGATATGGGTGTCACTTTTAATGAGTTAAGCGACTTAATTACCGATCAAGATGCGTTAATCAATATGGAAGGAGAAATAGTTGCTCCTGATACTCCAACACAACTTTAAAAAGCAAAAAGTAAAAAGGCAAAAATAATTGTTCACGTTTTGCCTTTTTTCATTTGTATGTAGGACAGGATTTTCTAACCTGTCGCAGGCGAGATCCGAACGAAAAAATATTTCATAACTCCTGCAAGGACTGCTATATGATCCTTGGTGCGCGATCGCTTTCCCCCTCCGACTTAAAATAAACTTTTTGGTAGGCTACATTCTGACTCGTATACTTAAAATCGCAAAATTAGCCGTGCCAAATTAAAGTAAATTAGTACGCCTAAGACATCAACAGCAGTAGTGATAAACGGCGCTGACATCAAAGCCGGGTCTAAACCAACGCGACGAAAGACGAACGGCAGACCGGAACCAGCAACAGACGCTAAAATAGAGATAGCTACTAAGCTGATCCCCACAGCGATCGCCACTGCCAAATTCCCTTGCAGCAGCCAGTAAGCCCATACCGTTGCTAAAGACCCTAACATCACTCCCAGCATTGCGCCTGCGATCGCTTCTCGCCCAATCACCTGTAGCGGCCCCATAGAGCGAATCTCGTCTGTATTCATTCCCCTAATCACCACAGTTGAAGACTGCGCCCCCACATTGCCTCCAGTACCAGTCAGCAACGGAATAAACGCCGCCAGCGCCACCACTTTTTGCAGAAGGTCTTCTTCTGACTTGATAATTGTACCCGTGACAGTATTCGTCACCAGTAACACAAACAGCCAGACAACGCGCTTGCGAGCCACTGTCAATAAATCCGTCTGGAAATAATTGTCGCCCCCCGACTGTACACCACCCAGCTTGTAGATATCCTCCGTCGTTTCCTGCTCCAAAATATCAATTACGTCATCAACAGTGACAATACCCACCAAACGCTGTTCCTTGTCTACCACAGGCACCGCCAGAAAGTCATAGCGCCCAATCAACCGCGCCACTTCTTCCTGGTCAGTATCTGTATGAACGAAAATCACATCGCGGGTCATAATTTCCCCAACCGTTTGAGTTGGCTGGGTAGTCACCAAATCGCGCAATGATAAAATTCCCGTCAGCCGTCGCGCCGCATCCGTGACATAAAGGTAATAAATCGTTTCAGTGACATTCGCTAAATTGCGAATCCTATCCAGCGTTTGCGCGACGGTAAAACTTTCTTTCAAAGAAATATATTCTGGTGTCATCAACCGCCCAGCAGTTCCAGCCGTATACCCCAAAAGCTGGGCTGTGGCTTGGCGTTCGGTGGGGCTAAGTTGTTCCAACAGACGACGCACAACTGTAGCTGGCAATTCGTCAAATAGCCGCGCCCGGTCATCCGGCGACATCCTATCGACAATATCGAGAACATCCTGCCGCTTTAATTCATCGATTAGCGTCTGCTGGATGCTGGAGTCGAGATATTCATAAACTTCGATAGCCTCATCTTTGGAAAGTAGCCGGAAAGCTATAGCTTGCATCGCTTCCGGCAACCCTTCAATGGCTTCAGCAATGTCCGCAGGCTGCACCGGGACGAGTATTGCTTTTGCGGCTTGAAGGTCGCCAGCTTCAAGTAGCGCTTGAAGCTGCATTCGGACGAGCTGTCGGAGTTCACTACGTGAGATCGTCTGGAGGGGAATATTGCTGTCAGTCAAGATAGACCCTCTTTCTACAGTCCTAAGTTGGTTGCTGCATTTAGTCTATGACGTTAGGCAACAAGAGGTTATGTGAGTTTCTGTGTCTCCCATAGCAATATGGGAATAAAGCAGACGTTGCATGACCAAGGAAAATTTTACCAGTAAGCCTGCTGAGCGATCGCACAAAAATTTTTGAGCGGTCAGCAAGTAGCTGCTTTATTTGCCCCACCGGGACAGAATGGTGCCTAGCTGAATGCTGATTATGCCCAGGATAGCACTACCTGCCCAGTAAAAAGCAGCAACTGAAAGATTGCCAAGGGCGAAGTTGTTACTGTGGGCATTCCGTAACAGTAAGAAAGTGTCTAACTCATAAGTTGAGAAGGTAGTGTACGAACCTAAAAATCCCACTGCTACCAATAAGCGGACTTCTGGCGGAATGCTGGGTATCTCTATAGCCAGAGTGAAGAAGAAACCCATCGCCAAACAGCCCGTGAGGTTGATAAACATAGTGGCATAGGGAAAACCTCCTCCCATAGTCCCAGCCAACCAAAGACTCAAGTAATAACGGCTCAATGCACCCGCGATCGCTCCCAAACTAACTGCCATTGGATTGCGAACAGTTGGCTGTTGCAGTACCTCTAGCACCCAGTTAGGTGCTACAGTCAACTGTTGCATTTGATTAATTAAATTTTTCAAACCCATCTATAAAATTGCCTATTTTTAAGAGAACTTAGAAGTGTTTTAATGGTTCATTTTGGTGCTATCACCCCGAAATTAACCGATATAATACCTGTTCCCAAGGCTGATTCCCTCGTTTTCCATAACAATTCCTGTAACCTCATATCTCTGGTGCGACTCGAACAATTTCTTCTAGAACTAAGCCACTAGCGGTAATAAATTGATAATAAAATTAAACGAGCGGCAGAGTAGCTAATGATGACTACTAAAACTACTTTCAACAGCACTGCACCTAACCGACGGGCAATTTGACCGACAAAAAAGCCCATCCAGAAAATCCAAATTGCACTTTATAACACTACGCAACTCCTAAACCAATTTGTTGTAGATATTGGTTGGCTAGGAGTCAGGAGTCGCTAATTAGCTACATAGCCATACTTTCCCACAGCAAACCAGGGAAGTATGGGTCATCAGCTTTCTAGTCAAAAAACTCAATGACCAGAAGGCGGTTTTGGCGAACCCCATCGCCTTAGAAAAAAAATTGTTAAGTCTAAAGATAGCATCCTTTCCGGTCAGCTTGGTTAACCCGTACCTTCGTTGTCGCCTTTTCCTAACAAAGCCTCTGCGATTACACCGATAGACTGAAGCCAAACATACTACAACAATGTTATTGCTTAGATAGAGATTGATCTGAGCAAGTGCCTTCAAAGGAGGCAAGCGGATGAATCAAATCCAGACCGTTGCCTTATTGACTCTCTTAAGCACCCTCTTAATTACGGTCAGCTACTGGCTAATTGGTGGCTGGACGTGCATTGATGGGGGTTGGTTTAGTTGGTGTGACCACTCTGGGAGGTTGGTATGACTCAAACCAGATTCCCTTAGCAGCTTATAATGCCCAACCAATTACTGCTAGTCAAGCGCCTAGTCTGTACAGAATGGTAAGCGCCGTTTAAACCCCTCTTAATTGTCAATGCCTTTTCTGGCGAGTTCTTGGGTAATTTGTTTTCCACCCACCCTTCGACAGATGCAAGAATTCAAGCGTTGCTTAAGCTGGAGCAAGAAATGCCCTTTGTTAGGTGTTTGATGCTAAAGGGAGGATAAAGAATGAAGCACGATATTCGTTCTTATTCTCAACCAAAAGTTAAAAGTATCAAAGGAGAAATATCCATGAATACCGAAACACCAAATACTACAGAAACCGCCATCGTATCAATTAGTCAAGAAACGGAAGACCTCGTAAATGAGAATATGCCTCATGAATCCGATGAGGTCAAGAATGAAACAAAGGCACTAATTGATGCGATTAAAAAACGGGCGCAGGTAGAAACCAAAAATGCTACTGAGTTCACCCGCGATACTTATCTAACTGCGGTGCGTCAAGCACGGGAGAAAATTGAACACGATAAGCTGTTTGATCCAGACAGAATTGCTTACTCGTTTAAACTCATCCAGATGGATACAGAAAAGAACTGGGAATCTATTGTTAAGGAAGTGTCAACGTTGGGCGATCGCTTAGCCGAAGCCGCCAAAGCAGCTTGGGATGTGCTGACTGCTCCTCGCACACCTTCTGACAAATTATAAAAAATCTAGGCGCATTACGTGCGCCCAGATTTTATGCTGAAAAACCAGTTTTCTCTCTAGAAAACTGGTTTTTGATGTGCGGATTTTTCTTACCCGCCAATATGCTTTTGAGCTAAAATTTATAACTTACGTGCGATCGCATCTACGGAGTATGTGAAAATTGAGGTGAATAATTTGGCGTACCTTTAAAGCCCGATGGTCGTTATCACTTTTGCTTTTCGCTACCAGCCAATTCGCAATTATAAAAACAAATTGCTTCAGCCTACTCTCCTCTTTGTGTTGGGATTAGCGGTAACTCAAATTTCTGGCTGTGAATCTATTTTAGGTTATCGTATCGGTCAGAACGAGTCTGGAGCAACTATAGAACGGATAATTAATTCACCAATAGCCATATCGCTAAAATTTGATGCAGCCAATGAATTTTCACAAGGGCTGGGAGCGGTAAAAATAAACGGCAAATGGGGATATATTGATAAAAGTGGCAACTTCGTAATCCAACCGCAATATGACCTGGCTGAGTCATTTTCGCAAGGGCTTGCAGCAGCAAGAATGGGCAGAAAATGGGGATACATTGACAAAGGTGGCAACTTCGTAATCCAGCCGCAATTTGATGAAGCTAAGTTGTTTTCCCAAGGACTGGCAGCAGTAAAGACAGGCGGTAAGTATGGCTATATCGACAAGACGGGGAAGGTCGTAATTCCACCGCAATTTGATGAAGCTAAGTCATTTTCCCAAGGACTGGCGGCGGTAGAAATAGGCAGCAAGTACGGCTATATCAACAAGAGTGGCAAGTTCGTAATCCCACTGAAATTTGATTCGGCTGAATCTTTTTCCGAAAAACTAGCACTTTTTAAAATTGGCGAAAAGTGGGGCTATATTGATCAGCAAGGGAAGGTCGTAATTCCAGCAGAATTTGATGAAGCTAAACCTTTTTCCGAAGGGTTAGCGGCGATATCAATTGACAAAAAATGGGGCTATATCGATAAGACGGGAGACTTCGTGATTGCGCCCCAATTTCATTGGGCTGGTAGCATTTACACAGGACTAGCGGGGATAGCGATCGCAGATCAGATTGGCTATATCGACAAGGCGGGAAACATCGTGATTGCACCGCAATTTAATAACACTTATGACTTTTCTGAAGGGCTGGTATCTGTAAAAAGGGGCAGCAAGTGGGGCTATGTTGATAAAACTGGAAAGTTTGTCATCCAGCCGCAATTTGATAGCGCTTTGCCTTTTTCTGAAGGGTTAGCGAAAGTAAAAATTGGCAACAAGTATGGCTATATTGCCAATCCCCTCAAGTAATACCCAGTAGATGCAGGAGAAAGTTCGCTGTTGCTTAGCGATCGCAACCTAAGTTAATCCTCTCGAACTGAACTATCCCCTGAAAACCTACAAAACCCCTTTGGAACTGGGAATCGTACCAGCACGACGGGGATCGATTTCCATAGCCATACGAAGACTACGCGCAAACGCCTTAAAGGTCGCTTCGATAATGTGGTGCGAATTAATCCCATCCAACTGTCGGATGTGCAGCGTCATCTGACTATGATTCACCACCGCTACAAAAAATTCTCGCACCAGTTGAGTGTCATAAGTCCCGACTCGCTGGGTGGGAATTTGTAAGCCATAGCTGAGGTGAGGACGACCAGAAAAGTCTAACACCACCTGCACCAAAGCTTCATCTAAGGGGGCGAGGAAATTACCAAAGCGAACAATTCCCTTGCGATCGCTTAGTGCTTTCCCGAACGCCATCCCCAACGTAATCCCCACATCTTCGTTGGTGTGGTGGTCATCAATTTCTAAATCCCCTTTCGCGGCTACATCCAAATCAATCAGCCCGTGAGAGGCAATTTGATGTAGCATATGATCCAAAAAGGGAATGCCCGTATTGGCGTTGCAAGTCCCATTCCCGTCTAAGTTTACTGTCACCAAGACATCAGTTTCGCCGGTCTTACGTGCAACCGTAGCCGTGCGAGGTGATAAAAATTGTTCAAGGTGCGGAGTGGTGGAAACGCGATCGCTTGTCTGCATAGCAGATGCTCACTAACAAGAAACAAGTAAGTTTATTATTCTATGCTATCGAGCTAGGGAATGGGGTAAGTTAGATTCTTTCCCCAGTCCCCAATCCCTACATCACATTCCCATAATCTCGTACCCAGCATCTACATACAGCACCTGACCCGTAATCCCACTTGCCAAGTCGCTGCACAAGAAACTAGCAGCATTTCCCACTTCTGTCTGAGTCACAGTTCGCCGCAGTGGTGCTACTTCCTCAACATGATGGATCATATCCAGAATGCCACCCACCGCCGATGATGCTAAAGTGCGGATCGGCCCAGCTGAGATTGCATTCACGCGAATATTAGCAGGCCCCATCTCCGAGGCTAGATAACGCACGCTCATTTCCAAGCCAGACTTAGCAATGCCCATGACATTGTAATTGGGGATCACCTTAACGCCGCCCAAATAAGTTAGGGTGACAATACTGCCGCCTTCTGTCATCAGCGGTTTCGCCGCCCCAGCCAGTTGAACTAACGAGTAGGTGCTAATTTCCAAAGCTTGAGTGAAGCCAGCGCGGGTGGTGTTGCTAAAATCACCTGATAAATCGTCCTTGTTGGCAAAAGCAAGACAATGGATTAAAATATCTAGCCTGCCCCACTTATCGCGGATGGCATCAAATGTAGAACGAATTTGGTCATCATTCTGAACATCGCAAGGTAAAAACAAGCTGGGGTTGAGAGGTTCTACCAATTCGGCGACTTTCTTCTCAAAGCGTCCTCGGTCGTCTGGTAGATAAGTGACTCCCAAATTTGCACCAGCTTTGTGTAACTGCTGGGCAATACCCCAAGCGATTGAGCGGTTGTTGGCAATGCCAGTAACTAGGGCATTTTTTCCTGATAAATCTAGCATGATGTCAATTTTGAAGGCAATATTAGAGAATATCCGATTTAGGGCGGTAATTAAGATAGCTTGCGTCGGGATCGAAGCTTACCCAACATGACTCAAACTGCATCCCAGCTTATCAAACAGGTATTGTCAAGATATAGACATTTTCCTTAACAGTCTGATTTGCGCCGTGGGGTTGAGGCAATTGGAAAAACTTGGAGGATAAAACAACTTTAAAATTATGTATCAAGCAGCACAAAAAACTGCCTAAGAGTCAGTTTATCAGTGTCTAAAGTCAGAAATTTCTCACAGTCGGTTGTAATTCCCAGAAGAGTTTCTAGGGCAGCAATAAGGATAAAGGAAGTGGTAGTGACGCAAGATAGACCGTTAGCAGCTGTGTTCCGTCAAATCGGAGGTGGGGCGTTTCCGCCAGTGGTGGAAACCTTTGATCGGGGCAAAACTATCTTTTTCCCCGGAGACCCGGCTGAACGGGTATATTTTTTGCTCAAAGGAGCTGTGAAGCTGTCTCGCGTGTACGAAGCTGGGGAAGAAATTACAGTAGCGCTGCTGCGAGAAAACAGCGTCTTTGGCGTACTGTCGTTGATTACCGGGAATCGGTCAGACAGATTTTATCACGCAGTAGCATTTACGCCTGTGGAGTTGCTTTCAGCACCAATTGAACAGGTGGAGCAAGCGCTCAAGGATAATCCAGAATTGTCGATGTTGATGCTGCGAGGGCTTTCATCGCGGATCTTGCAAACAGAGATGATGATTGAGACTTTGGCGCACCGGGATATGGGATCGCGATTGGTGAGTTTTTTGTTGATTCTCTGTCGCGATTTTGGCGTTCCAGGCCCCAATGGAATTACAGTTGATCTGAAACTTTCTCACCAAGCGATCGCAGAAGCAATTGGTTCCACAAGAGTGACAGTCACCCGGTTACTGGGAGATTTACGCTCCGAGAAAATGATTTCTATCAATAAGAAAAAAATTACCGTTCATAACCCGGTAGCTTTGAGCCAGCAGTTCACCTAAAACATCTTTTGCACTGTCAGCTTTTGTTAATCAATAGTTGAAGTACCAGCGTCTATCATAAAAAAGCCTTTATGCTTAAGCTTGAGAGGTGATAGCTAAAGCTGGAAAATGACCACCAGTGCGCTGGTCTTAATTTTATCGATTTTGGTATTGGGTGGTGCGATCGCCACCTTGGGCGATCGCATTGGCACTCGCGTGGGAAAAGCGCGGCTGAGTCTTTTCAATCTGCGTCCCAAGAAAACTGCGGTCTTAGTTACAATTCTTACAGGTTTGATGATTTCCGCCTCAACCCTGACGATCCTATTTGCCACCAGCAAGCCGTTACGCACAGGCGTGTTTCAAGTTGATGAAATTCAGCGAAAACTCAGAACCGCTCGTCGGGAACTTGAGCAAACTGTAGCCCAGAAACAACAAACTGAAAGTGAACTCTCCAAAGTTGCAGCCCAGAAACAACAAACTGAAAACGAACTCTCACTAGCCCGCACCGAGCAGCAAGCCGCCCAGAAGCGTCTGGATGCCATTAATAAGTCTCTGGCGGCATCACTAGCCAGACAAGCCCAGACAGAGGCACAACTGAGCAAGACAGAGCGCGAACTTAAAAGCGTTGCGGCTAGCTTTGAGAAAACCCAGCAACAGCTGGAAAATGTTTCTGGGCAAGCGGTAAATCTACGTTCTGAAATTCAACAACTCCAAGGGGAACGTCAGGAACTAATCAAGGAGCGCGATCGCGTAAAGGCTCAAATTACCCAACTCAAGGGCCAAGTTACTCAACGCGATCGCGAAATCGCCAAGCTTGACCAAGCGATCACAGAACGCGACCGAGAAATTGGTAGTCGCGACCAAGCCTTGGCGGAACTTGATCAAAAAATTTCCAACCTGAGAAACAGCATTGCCCAACGCGATAAAGAAATCGCCAAGCGAGACACAGCCCTCGCCCAACTTGATGAGGAAATTTCCGCACGAGACCAAGTAATTACCCAGCGCGAAACTCGCCTCAAGGAAATAGAGAAACAACAAGCTGCCCTAGAGCAGGAAGTAGCAGACCTGGAACAGTATTACCAATCCTATCAAGCGTTGCGTCAAGGTAACGTCGCTCTCCAACGCGGTCAAGTTCTGGCTTTTGGTGTCTTCCGCATTGTCGATCCCGCCGCCGCGCGTCAGGTTATAGATCAGCTTTTACGAGAAGCAAATCGCACAGCAATGAAAGCTACGCGACCTGGTAACAACAATAACAACAAGATGGTGAATGAGCGCGTAGTGCAAATTACCCAAGCGCAGGTAGACCAATTGCTTAACCAAATTAAAGATGGTCGTCCCTACCTGGTGCGAATTTTCTCAGCTGGCAACTACGTCCAAGGGGAAAAGGACGTACAAGTCTTTGCAGACGCGACAGTGAATAAAATCGTGTTTAGTGATGGTGATATCATCGCAGCAACATCTGCCGACCCTTCAACTATGAATGACCAACAAATCCGGCAACGGATCGATTTGCTCCTGGGAGCATCTCAGTTCCGGGCCAATCGAGCTGGAATTTTGAACGATACAATTCAGGTAGGCGACGGTCGAATTACCAGCCTGATTCGCTTTATTGAAAAGCTGAAAAAGTTCAAGCAGCCTATCGATATCAAGGCGGTAGTGGCAGAAGATACATACCTCGTAGGGCCGCTGAAACTGAATTTAGTAGTCGTGCGGAATGGAGAGGTAGTTTTTAGTATGTAATCCCCAATTCCCAATCCCCAATCCCCAATTCCCAATTAAAATGATTTTAGGTTTCGATCCGGGGCGCGATAAGTGTGGTGTAGCCGTGATGGGACTTGACCTGACACTGCATTATCATCAGGTGGTGCCAGCACCAGAAGCGATCGCAATCATTAAAAACTTGTGCGAACAATTCGCGATCGCTACTCTGGTAATGGGCGATCAAACTACAGCCAAAACCTGGAAAAAGAAACTTCAGACAGAATTACCCGCATCGTTGCCGATAGTCATGGTAGATGAGCGCTACAGCACTCTAGAAGCACGCGATCGCTACTGGGAAATGTATCCCCCAAAAGGTCTTTCTAGCCTCATCCCCAAAGGATTGCGCGAACCACCCCGACCAATTGATGATATTGTCGCCATCCTCCTCATCGAAAGATACCTAAAGACACAAACAACTAACAACTAAGCACTACGGCTGGGAATGGGGAATTGGTAATCATCAACGGACAACGGACAACTGACTAAAGTTCTGCCCTGATAGTAAAGGCATAGTCTCCCCCAGGCTCCAACTGATAATCCTTCTGCTCTAAAAACCGCCCCAAGGGTTCCAGAATCAAGGCGCGTCCCAAAGAAGGTGAGACCGACAACTCCCCTTGTCGGAAACACCAATGGAACTGCCACTCATACTCCGCCGCTGTAACTTCCCCTTTCAGAAAGCCCTGTTGCCAGGACAATTGGGTAATTCGGACGTAGGCAGTGGTTTGAGGTAAACGTTTAGAACTCACAATCGCTCAGCTGATTCAAATGCCAAAATTTCAGCAACAATACTAAACTTATGGCTACGCACGTGTAGATAACATCATTCTCACAGCTGACTTGCATTTGCCAAAACTCAAAAGCAAATACGCCCCTAGACATGGAAAGTGCCAGACTCGACGGGCAGTGACTAGGATGAAAGAAGAGTAACTCCAGGCAAGACAGTAGGTGCAATTTTGACTCGTTCAACATCTGACGCAACCCCAAATTCCAACCAGTCACCTTCACCACAATTGAACTACAGCGCTTTGGATCAAGAATTAGACAGCGCCATTTTCAGCTTTGATGATATCCAGGCAGAACTGAACTACAAAAAGGCGCAAAACGCCCTGCGAGACTTGGTAGGCAATTTGGATCTTACTCCCCAAGAACGGGCAGGACTGGAGTCCGAAATTGAGGACTTGGCAACGATGCTGGACAAGTTAGATCGGTCACTCGTCCAAATTGCCGCCTTTGGCATGGTGGGAAGGGGCAAATCTTCCGTACTCAATGCTTTATTGGGTAAGAACGTGTTTGAAACCGGGCCGCTTCATGGTGTCACCCGCACCCATCAAGATGCTAGCTGGCAACTGGAAAATGAGCCTGAAGCACAAAGTAATGCCGAAGTTTTGCGAGTTACGCTGCCAAGTCTGGGCAATTCCCAGATTCAGCTGATTGACACTCCGGGGATTGACGAAGTAGACGGAGAAACCCGCGAAACCTTAGCGCGACAAGTTGCCCGACAGGCAGATTTGCTGCTATTTATCATTTCCGGCGACATGACTAAGGTGGAATTTGAGGCGCTGTCGCAACTGCGGGAAGTTGGTAAACCGATGTTGCTGGTTTTTAACAAAATTGACCAGTATCCGGATGCCGACCGGATAGCAATTTACCACAAAATTCGGGATGAGCGGGTGCGAGAATTGCTATCACCGGATGAAATTGTCATGGTGGCGGCGTCGCCTCTGGTGGCGCAAGCTGTGCGCCGTCCTGACGGAACTAGAACCGTGCAGCGACAGCCGGGAACGCCACAAGTTATGGATTTGAAGCTGAAAATCCTCGAAATTTTGCACCGGGAAGGTAAATCGCTGGTAGCTCTTAATACTATGTTGTATGCCGATGATGTGAATGAGCAGCTGGTGCAGCGTAAGATGCAAATTCGAGATGATTGTGCCAATCAGATTATCTGGAAATCGGTGATGGCGAAGGCAATAGCGATCGCTCTCAACCCACTAACGGTAGTTGACCTCCTCTCTGGTGCAATCATTGATGTGGCAATGATTCTCACTCTATCCAAACTCTACGGTATTCCCATGACTCAAACTGGTGCTGTGGGATTGCTGCAAAAAATTGCCCTGACTATGGGCGGGATTAGTGCCAGCGAATTGCTGGCCAACCTCGGACTCAGTTCACTCAAAAGTTTGTTGGGTATCTCTGCACCTATGACCGGAGGCGCATCTTTAGCTCCCTATCTCTCAGTGGCGTTAACTCAAGCTGGTGTCGCTGGTGTCTCTTGTTATGGCATCGGACAAGTTACTAAAACTTACCTCCTCAATGGTGCTTCCTGGGGGCCAGATGGCCCGAAAGCCGTTGTGACTCGCATTCTCACTTCCCTGGATGAAACTTCAATTTTGAATCGGATTAAGCATGAGTTGAGCGCCAAGTTATTTAGTTGAACGCGATCGCTTGTCTTTCTTTTATTATTTAAAGCTCATCTAATTCAACTTTTAATCCATCGATCAAAGCAACTGATCGATAGCTCCGCTTCGCTCAAATATACTTATAATTAAACGCTTTGACAGTGTAATGTTGATTTTGGTTGGCGGTAGGGCATGGCAATGCCATGCCCTACCAAATATCGCAATTTTCGAGATTTTCTAAGGGTTGTATGACACCCTGCTCTTCGTTCACAAAGAGGGAGTTAGGGGGTTAGGTTAGAAAGCGATCGCTTCCTCCTCAACCAAGTATGCAGCCACTACGCGACGGCAAATTCAACTGTAGTTTGGATTCTCCCTCAACGCTCCAAGACACCTCAGCTGTGCCATACAATAACTTACTAGGTTTGGATTTTAATGCCGCCTCAACCCTTACGTGTTCTGCGGGTGCAGTACCAACGTTAACAGCAACAATTATCTCCTCATCTCCCAAAGTCCGAACAAAGACATAAACTGTCCCTTCTGCAAACAGAACTTTGTAATCACCTGTACGCAAGGCAGGGTATTGGTGACGCAGGGCGATTAATTGCTTGTGATAATCTAAAACATCACGCTCCCAGTGGGCTTCCATTGGGAACCCTCGGCGCGAGTCCGGATCGAGTTTTCCTGGTAATCCCACTTCATCGCCATAGTAGATGCTGGGCGCACCGGGATAAGTCAATAGCAGCAATGTTGCTAGTTGAACACTCTCCTTGTCGCCGCCAGCAATGGAAAGCAGCCGTGCAGTATCGTGACTAGCTAGCAAATTCAACTGAGTCAGTTGAATATCCCAGGGGTAAAAATCCAACAATTGCTGGATTTTTTCGGCATACTCTTGTGCAAAGAGGGGCGGGTAGGGATGGTAGGAACGATCTTTCACTTGTTCAATGTCTACGCGATCGCCTGCGGCAAAAGCAATAGTCGGCGCAGCAAAGAGATAGTTCATCACCCCGTCAAACTGAGTCCCATCCAGCCACTCGCGAGAATCTCCCCAGACTTCCCCCACGATATAAGCTTCTGGGTTGAGGGCTTTCACGCGATCGCGAAATTCCTGCCAAAATCCTTGAGCCTTAATCTCAAACGGCACATCCAAGCGCCAGCCATCAATGCCGAATTTAATCCAATATTCGGCAATCTCCATAATATATTCCCGCACTTCAGGATTTTCATGGTTGAATACTGGCAGCGCCCGATTTCCATCCCAACCCTCATAATTCGCCGGAAAATTGCCGTCATACGCCGATAAAGGCCAGCCTTCAATCTTGAACCAATCCACCCAAGGCGAATGGGGGCCATTTTCCAGAACATCGTGGAAAAAGAAAAATCCGCGACTAGAGTGATTAAACACCCCATCCAGCACAACTTTAATATTGCGTTCGTGGGCAGCTTCCAGCAACTCCCGAAAAGCGCCATTCCCCCCCAACATCGGATCGACCTGATAATAGTCGTGAGTGTGATAGCGGTGATTACTAGCCGATTGAAAAATGGGGGTAAAATAAACTGCATTAATCCCCAAATCCTGCAAGTAATCCAGCTGTTCCATCACGCCCCACAAATCCCCGCCCTTATACCCTTGAAGCGTCGGCACCTCGTGCCAATCTTCCCACCGGGTATCCTTCAAAAGCCGCTTGTGAGGATGCTTAGTTTTAGCAAAGCGATCCGGAAAAATCTGATAAAAAACCGCGTGCTTAACCCAATCCGGCGTCTGTATCTGCATAAATAACTCCCTCTCCACAACCAACAGGGTACAGATGCAGGCAGCTTTCTGGTTCTATCCTCTGGGTGAAAGTAACAAATTATTTAGCATATTTTTCTGCTTTAAGTTTTTGTGCTTTAGGACACTACATTTTTCTCCGACTATAAACCTGGTTTTGATTTATCGGGAAACTTGCACTTCACCTCAATTTCTAAATTGCTCTCAGCCTTACCTTCAGTAATGTAAGGAATGCCAGCTGAACCGCCCATCTTAATGCCAAATTTCAGCGTTACCTCCTCAATTTCAGCAGCACCAAAATCTTTAAACGCACTCAGGGCATACATAGCATAGCCGCGAATCATCTGACGCGCTTGCTGCATCTTCACCACAGCATCTTCCCGAAAGCCCATCGATTGATTGGGATCGTAGTCATCCGACGCGGCTGAAGGGGACATCATCGGACTTGACTTCGACTCGACGTAGATTTCATAGTTTTGACCATCCTCTTCTATAAGCAGACGTTGCACTTCTGACATGAGGTACCTCTTCGTGTGTTTTCGTGTGTTTTTTGTAAAGTTAGAGCCATTTCTGCTCTTGTTAAGCTATCCTAGTGTCTCAATTAACATCGTTCTTAAGGGTGCCTGTCAACTAATTCCATATTTTGAAACCAGGTTGCTAAATGGCTCGATACGCCCTTGTTATTGGAATTTCCGAATATCAAAGCTCAAACTTATTACGCCTTCCCAAGACAGTAACCGATGCTGAGGCTGTAGTACAGATACTCAAGCAATACGGCGACTTCCAGATGGTTAAACGATTGCCTGAGCGTTGGAATCAACAGAATAATGACTATGAAATCGGGACAAAGGCGGTAACTGGCAACGAATTGGGGCAAGCTTTAAGAACGTTTCTACTGGAGCAGGCATATAGAAGCGATGCGCTCATCTACTTCAGCGGACACGGGATTACAGTATCAGACAATTTGGGGCGAACCAAAGGGTATTTAGCAACTTCGGATTGCGTGTTGGAGACGGATGGGAAGCGTATTGTCGGGCAACAACATGGAATTGCCTTAGATAGTCTCAACGAGCTGATTCGGGCTGCCGAACTGAGTAGTTTAGTTTTGCTTCTAGATTGCTGTCATGGGGGTTATTTTCTGGAACGCCAGCTAGTAGAACAAACGCTTACTGCTTTTAGCTCCCAAAAAGATTATTACGTCATTACCGCCTGTAGAACCTTCGAGCAAGCGTGGGCGATGCACGATGAAAAGCATGATGTCTTTACCGGAGCAGTTCTCGACGGGTTGGCGTTAGAGAATGCGGGAAAAGATGGAAGTGTCAGTGGCGATCGCTTATTCGATCACATCAGCAGACAACTCAAAGGTAAAAGGCAGGAACCGATCCGCATGGGTTGGGGTAAGTCAATTACGGTAGTGAATTATCCGCTAAATGAAAACACTCCATCCGCTACTTTTACTTTCAACCGAGAAAATCCATATCAGGGACTGCAAGCTTTTGAGCTAGGGAAAGAAAAATATTTTTTCGGGCGCGAACTAGCTATCCGCGCACTGGTAGACAGACTCAATAATGCTAGATTTCTCTCGGTTATTGGTCGATCGGGTTGTGGCAAGTCTTCTCTAGTGAAAGCGGGATTGTTGCCGAAACTCCAAAGCGATTACCTCCCCGGTAGCAGCCAGTGGGAAATCGAGATTTTTACTCCTGGCACTCATCCTCTAGGAAAACTGACAGGAATCCTAGCGCGGCGACATCAGGAAAATAAGCCGTTTGTCCTCTTTATAGACCAATTTGAAGAGGTATTTACCCTCTGCAATGACGAAGCAGAGCGACAAACTTTCATGCGGTTGATGGCGGATGAAGCAACGGCTTCCGACCGGATCACCAGGGTGATTGTCGCAATTCGGGGAGATTTCCTCGACCGATGCGCTGCCTATCCAGAAGCAGCAAATTTAATCAATCGCACTCAACCGACAACTTATATCGTTGAACCTCTATCTCGCCAAGAAATAGAAGAGACAATTGAAAAACCCGCAGAGCTTCATGGTGTCGGGTTTGAGCCTGGGTTAGTATCGCAAATTGCAGAAGATGTGGAAAATCAACCAGGAGCATTACCCCTGTTGCAATACGCGCTTTCTGAGTTGTGGCGAAAATTTTGCGAACAGGATTCCCCCTCTGGACAACCGCTTTTGGCTTGGAAAGACTATGAGGAGATTGGCGGAGTCAAAGGCGCGTTGGATAACCGAGCGACTATTCTATACCGGAGTTTTATTCGAGAGAATCAAGCTTTTGTGCGCCGCCTATTCATGACATTGGTTAAGTTAGGTGACGGCAACGAAGTAACGCGCCGCCGTGCCACTTGGGAAGAATTGAGCGGGTTCGCAGATTCCCCTGAACAACTGCAACAAGTAGTCAGACTGCTAGCAGATCAACAGCAACGCCTAATTATCACCGATGAAAATACTATAGAAGTTGCTCATGAAGCCCTTTTATCCGAGTGGAAATTACTTCGCAGTTGGATTGAAGACAACCGCGAGAATATCCGCCTCAAGCAAAGTCTAGAGGAAGACTGCCGCGAATGGCACGAATGGTTTAAAAAATCTGATGATGCGCTACTAGCAGGTGCGCGTCTGGCAGCAATTGAAGAGTGGGTGAACAATACTCGGACTAAACTCCCTTACCTAGAAGCAGAGTTTTTTCATAAGAGTGTGGAGAAGCGTGATCGCGAACTCCAAGAAAAAATAGAAGCAGCAAAACGTGAAGCCGAAGCTTTAGCCTTAGCTGAAGCAGAAAAAGCTAAGGCAGCTGAAGCTTTAGCTCTAGCTGATATAGAAAAATCTCTTATAGCAAAGGATAAAGCCGAGGCGGAAGCTAGAGAAGAAGCAGCAAAAGCTAGAGAGGCTGAAGCCAGAACTAAGGTTCAAAAGCAAAGAAATTGGTGGCTGTCTGTAGCAACAATTGGACTGGCAGTAGTTGCCGCCTTATCTATTGGACTTCAACAACAAGCAAAACAACGAGAAAAAGCTGTTTTAGAAGCTTTGATTTCAAGGCCTCAAGAGTTATTTGCTGCCAATAAACAGCTTGAAGCTTGGATAGAAAGTGTGAAAGTGCTGAATCAGTTGAAAACGAACGGAGGGGAGCACTCGTATGCACTCAATCTTTTACAACCCATAATCTCTAGCATCCGTGAGCGTAATCGCTTAGAAGGGCATGTTGATGAGGTGAACGATGTTAGCTTTAGTCCAGACGGTAGCCTGATTGCTTCTGTCAGCCAAGATGGATATTTAAAGCTCTGGAGCAAAGAAGGTAAGTCTTTAAATACAAAATCTTTCAATCATAAAAAAGCTGTTTGGGGGGTTGATTTTAGTCCTACTAATTATATAATTGCTTCTAGTGATGGAGATGGCATTATTAGTATTAGGGACATAGCTAATAGTAGCTTAAAGAAAGAATTAAAACCACCGGAAGATATAAATTCTTCTAAAAAGCTTGCTTTAAGAGTGAAGTTTAGCCCTAATGGTCAGCTGGTTGCCTCTGCGAATTTTGATAATACTGTAAGAGTTTGGCAAGTATCAAATAATTCACTAATAAAAACTTTCCATCATAATGCTGAAGTTAACAGTGTGAGTTTTAATTCTGATGGTCAGCAAATCGCTTCTGCCAGTGCAGATGGCACTATAAAAATTTGGAGTTTAGCATCTAATAATGATAAGCCTTTAAGAACATTCAAAGGGCATACAGACGAAGTTTTCAGTGTAAAGTTCAGCCCTGATGATAAAAATATTGTTTCTGGGAGTAGAGACAGAACCATAAGGATTTGGAGTTTATCGTCCAACCAACAACCAAGAGTATTGACAGACCATAATGATATGGTTTATAGCGTTAGTTTTAGTCCTAATGGTCAAATTATTGCTTCTGGTAGCAAAGACGGAACTGTAAGGCTCTGGAGCAAAGAAGGTAATTTATTAAAAACCTTTTGGCACGGTTCTTCTGTTTTTAGTGTAAGTTTTAGCCCTGTTGATCAGATAATTGCTTCTGCTGGTGCTGATAGAAGTGTGAGACTTTGGAGTATGGATTTAAATCCTCCTAGCCATATAAATAATTTAGTTGACTATAGCTGTAAATTATTATCTAATTATCTGAGAAATAACTCTAGATTAAATGAAGAAGAGCGAAATATTTGTAGTAAAAACTAACAAAGCTAGAGAGGAAATTGTTGTGTTTTTAGTTAAAAGGAATTATTATTGTATTGTATTGTAGGGTTGATTAATATATCATAGTTAATGATAAGTGTGAGAAACGAGGGCGTAAGAAATGGATAGCTTAGAGTTGAGTTTGAGAATTTTAAAAGAAATTTTGTCGAGCAATAATCTTGAAGATGAAGATATTGGTGTTAAAACCCGAAAAGTCTTGGCTTCTTTTGAGGAAATTTATAAAAAGGTTTCCGAGTTAACAAATCAATTACCTGAAAAAAATGAGGTGGATAGTAAAGATTGTGAATCAAGTTTCATTCGAGCGCTTAAGAATGCTTCAAGCGGGGAGACCTATGAAAATTTTCGAGAGATTATGAGTCGCGAAGTCCTAGAGAAACCAGAGATTCTTAATTTTACACATCTTAAAGAGGAAACAGTAAAGGAAGAAATTAAAAATGCTTTGATGGCAGAAACGATTGAAAGATTTTCCAACTCATTAAGGGCTATTTCTTCTAGTTTTTTTACATGTTCAAGCCTTAATCCATGTGCATTCTGTACTTTCAGGGATGCTGTAATAGACGTGACTTCTTACGAAAGTTTAAAACAAGCATTGAGTAGAGACGTTTTCGCATGAAGGATTTTTGCGAAAACGGATTTACCCATTATTTTCGTAGCTTGCTCGCTCCTCTCCTGCCTTTACTTGCTAACCAAGCTGTGCAGCAGTCAGTAAGGACTGGGCAGTATTTTTGTTAGTAATTGGATTAAGACAGGAAATTGCTTAGATATAGTGATCGCACTCTCTAACCCAATTAAGAGCGCGATTGTACTCTCTACCCAATCAAGAGCGCGATCGCATTCTCTACCCAATCAAGAGCGCGATCGCACTCTCTACCCAATCAAGAGCGCGATCGCACTCTTGACCCCATCTGATATCTACAAGCAAGAGAGCGATATTCTTGTTAGTAACTGAATTTAACGAAAAATTATTAGATATTGCCCTCACAAACAATCATTTAAGAATGATTCTCAATTGAGCTGAGAAAAAGCAAAACCCAACAAAGTCTTTTGGGTGTTAGGTTTTTGTACTCTAACCCTAGTTTAGAGTTGGGTTTTTGTACTGCTTCGCCTAATCTACACCCACTCCGGGGATCGCTTTGCATACAGCAAGGCTTCTCTTACAGAAGGTAGATATATTATTGCCAAAAGGGATACGCCTTTTGTGGTAGTAACAGCCGATACTGACAGTAGGATAAGTATTCGGTTATTATCAGCAGTGCAGGCAGGAAAAACAGAGGTAGTAAGGCGCGATCGCATCCAACTTGCCAAACCTCAACCGATTTGCTACTTAATTTCTATATACCTAAAATAACAAAACTTTTCCTTCTTTATAAAGATTTAATATTTGGGCTTTTCAGCTTCTTGTTTCTACACAAAATGGGTATTTCTTTCAGCAGTTCGCTCGGACGGTAGAGGGACTTTTAGACCTTTTGCCCCTACACTAGAACGGTCAGATACAATTGTTGTTCCTTATGTTGTCCTGTCAGCACCCCCTTCTGCGTGTCCTGGTTGTTGATGACCATGAACTTACTCGTTTTAGCCTCAAGCTAGCATTCCAAAGTCAGGCGAACATTGAGCTAGTTGGACTCGCAAGCAACGGTCAAGAAGCCGTGGAAATGGTCGAGCGTTACCATCCTGATGTGATTATTCTCGACTTACAGATGCCCGTGTTAGACGGTCTATCCGCATCGACACAGATAAAACACATCGATCCGCACGCACAGATCATTGCTTATTCATCAGTGGAAGACCCGCAGATTGAAGTAATGAGCCAAACTGCCAGAATAGATGCTTTCTGCAAAAAAGATACCGCTACCCAAGAACTGATTGCTTTAGTCAAGCAGCTAGGGCAGCGGGCAGTTAGTCACTAGGGGGTGCGAAGGTAGGCGACCTTGCAGCTAGAATTAGCCCCGCAAGGCGTCAAATTTTAATTGGCCTATCCTGCTTCAGGAAAGGTACGGTTAAATTCGTCAATTAAATCGTCAATTTCTTCCAGCGCCTGATTAACATCTATTCTGAGAGTACCCAGGTTTGGTTCTTCCAAAAGCCGTACCAGAGACTCACGCTTGAGTTCAATCAGGCTAATCCATTGTTTTAAAGTTTCTGAGTCCATTATCTGCATTACAATTCAACATTAACTTAACATTACCCAATAATCCTAGCGAAGGAAGGGAGGTCGCTTTGGATCGGCAGGTTTATTTTTAATCACCTCAGCAATAAACCGCTTGAGCGCCTTTTCCCTATTTTTCATAAAAGCAGACCAAAATCCAGGCTGAAACTCATCCATCGTTTTGGCTAAAGCCCAGACATCTACCGCCAGTATGTTATAAAGCGTTTCGTCCTCCTGCTTAAGGGTTTTAAGCTGATCGAGGATGGCTCTACTTTTTTTTGTAGCTTGCTCATTATCTTCTTGAATCATAAAACCTCGCGGGAAGGGTAGATACCTATGAGTAGGAGACAGGCTTAAGCTGGTTCATAGGTCTGTTAAGCATGGGAGGAAACACGACACTTGGTTAATGGTGGCCTTAACGGTGCAGCTAACATTTTAGTTAAAAGTAAGCACAGGCTGGATTTCCAGGGGGTGTGTCAAGTTTTGTCCTAACCTGTTAGGCGTTAGGATTTCCTAGCTCTTAAGAATCCCCACAGGGTAAATCCAGGGGAGCGTCAATCTATGCTCTCAACTATGAATTGACGGCAGCAGACAACAACCTGATTTGATAATACGGGTTTTCTTTGAAACCGCCATTATTTGATAAAAGTCTTACGCACACAAGCGAGATATTACGCCTGGACAAGGATAATAAAGCTGAAGAGATTGTGAATCGGGTATCCTAATAAAAATGTTACGTCAAACTTCTTTGGGAACGTTAGGTTTAGGTGTGGGTTTTGTTTTGACAATTGTGGGATTTTATGCCTACTCCACGGGCAACGCCACATTGAATCTAGCGGGATTCTTCTATGGTATTCCGGTGCTGCTGGGAGGTCTTGCGCTCAAAGCCGCAGAACTTAAGCCTGTACCATTCAGTAAACCCACCTCGAAAGAGGTAATGGCACTACGCCAGCAGCAAGCAACTGTTACTCAAAACCAGATTCGCAAAGATGTCACTCGCTATCGCTACGGTCAAGATGCTCATTTGGATAGCTCTTTGAGTAGCTTGGGGTTGAGTCCGACAGACGAGGAAAGACCAGTGCTGAAGGGATTAGAGGAAAAGGAGGTTGATGGCGCTTATACTTTAGTGCTGGAATTTGAGTCGCCGCTGATTCCTTTTGAGGTTTGGCAACAGAAGCGGGAGAAGATAAAGGGCTTTTTTGGCCCTGGTATCCAGGTTGAGTTGAGTCAACCTGCCGAGAACTGCGTTGATGTGGCGCTTATTGCTACGCCGCAGGTGTAAGGGAAAGTTTAAGACTTGTCGCTTACTTTTCCAGGCGGACTACATACCACTGTAAAAATTGTCCTGGCTCCATATCTAATTCGCAAGATGTGTCCATTAGGTACTGAGCTTGAGCCTGTACTAAGGGAAATTTTTGCAAGTCTCGCGGCAGGTTATCCTGACGAGTTACCAAAATTGCCTTGAGTTTTTCTAATAGTTCGGCGGCGCTGAGAAATTGTTCTGGTTGGTTGGGTTCTAGAACGACGAAGGCATCTTCTTGATACATTATGGAGTCAGGCATTTTGCGTTTTTTTATACTTGAGACATCTTGTTCAAGTGTATCGCCATAAACTGGCGGTTTTGATAGCGGTTTCAGAGTCAAGGAGCAAAAAAATAACCGCTGAGCGGTCTAGGAATGAGGTTAAGACAACTCAGCGGTTAACTCACGCTTATTAAGCTATTAGTTATTTAGGGCTAGGACAGCTTAGTTGGTCGCCGCCGCACCTTCAGCCTCTGGCTGGCTGGTTAATTCTGGAGTTGTGGTGGTGTTATTACCCAGGTTGAGTTTAACGACTGTACGCTTTGCTTCCGCTACCTTGGGCAGTGTCAGTGTCAAGATGCCATTGTTGAAGTCGGCTTTGACTTGATCGTTCTGAATTGGCACTGGCAGAGGAATCACGCGCTGGAAACTACCATAGCGGAATTCGGAGCGGAAGAAGCCTTTTTCTTCGGTCTTTTTCTCAAAGCGATGTTCGCCTTGAATAGCGATCGCTTCGCGGGTGACGCGCACATCCAGATCCTTGCCTTCTACGCCTGGAATTTCTGCCCGCAAAATCAGATTGTCTTCGGTGTCTTGCAGTTCAATCGCAGGTTGCCAGGTTTTACCAGACTGGCGATCGCTTCCGGCAATTTCATCAAACATTTGATCCATTTGACGACGCAGGGTTTCAATTTCTGAAAATGGTTGCCAACGAATCAGAGCCATAGGATAGTTCCTCCAATTTGTAGTGACTAATAAGAAAGAACTTTGTCAATGGGATTAGCTTTTAGTTCCCACAAATTTATGATGCCAAAACAGGGCGGTTGAATCGGTGAGGGAAACCGAAATAAATTTGGGAATCTTTCCGTATTGGCGATCGCGATCGCATTCTCCAGAACATAACCACTGAGCATCAACTAAAAACAACTAAGGCGGTGCTTCGCGAGCTTCTGTCACGTTGTGCAGCGTCAGCGTCAAGATGTAATTTGTCTTCCAGCTCAATTGTGGAATCGCGACTAAAGGCGAGCCTTTAGTTACACTTCTTTATAATTTTCCAGACAATAATACTTTGCCTGGGAGGGGAACCGCCTTTATGTAGGGGGATTTTCCAGGCTTCTGGGCATTGTTGCCGCATGGGGCAATCTATTACAGAGTTTGAAGTTCTGTAGCCTTTTGCAGAAGGGGACTCTGCGCCTGCGGTAAACTAAGCCAAGATTTCTCCTCGACATTAGAGAACACTAGGAAAGGAGCCGTTATTCAATGTCTCATAGCGTCAAAATCTACGACACCTGCATTGGATGCACCCAGTGCGTCCGCGCTTGCCCAACGGATGTCCTAGAAATGGTTCCCTGGGATGGCTGCAAAGCTCAACAGATTGCTTCCTCCCCTCGGACAGAAGACTGTGTAGGTTGCAAGCGGTGCGAAACTGCCTGTCCTACAGACTTTCTGAGCATCCGAGTTTACCTGAGTAATGCTGAAACCACCCGCAGCATGGGCTTGGCCTACTAAAAAGCTGGCTTGAAAACACTTTTTATCATCCAATTCCAAGGTACAGAGGGGGCAATTATGCTCTCTCTTTTTTTTATTCATAGCCATTCTCAGTCTCTGGTGGGGAATGAGTATAAGCGAGGCTCTACTTCGCGTGAAAACGCAAAAGAAGCCATAATTGAATGTTGGCGTAGGGGTGCTTAAGTGAGGCGAAGCCTTGCAGTAGGCATTTCCAGGACTCTCCTGAAGCGGCTTGACGCTGGGTGAATAGCCAAGTAGCGTTGTAAATTAGGTGAGAACAGGAGTGGTGTAATATATGTGCGGAATCGTCGGCTATATTGGCACTCAAGCAGCTACCGAAATTTTGCTCTCTGGGTTGGAGAAATTGGAGTATCGAGGCTACGATTCTGCCGGAATCGCTACAGTGACAGAAGGTGAGATCCACTGCGTTCGGGCGAAGGGGAAACTCTACAACTTGCGCGAGAAGCTAGAACGGGAAGTAAACCCGGCGAATATTGGCATTGGACACACTCGCTGGGCTACTCATGGTAAGCCTGAGGAATATAACGCCCATCCTCATATGGATACGGCGATGCGCGTGGCGGTGGTGCAGAACGGGATTATTGAAAATTATCGGGATTTGCGAGAGGAACTGAAGGCGCGGGGACACAAGTTTCGTTCGGATACTGATACTGAGGTGATTCCCCACTTAATCGCTGAGTTTTTATCCCACTCCGCTACACCAGGCTTTACCCACTCCTCCACTCTTTTCTTAGAGGCGGTAAGAGAAGCTGTTAATAAACTGGAGGGAGCGTTTGCGATCGCAGTTTTATCGGCAGACTACCCGGATGAATTGATTGTCGCACGGCAACAAGCTCCCTTAACTATCGGTTTCGGACAAGGGGAATTTTTCTGTGCTTCGGATACACCCGCATTGGTTCCCCATACTCGTGCAGTGCTAACTCTGGAAAATGGGGAATTGGCGCGGCTGACACCACTTGGAGTTGAGGTTTACAACTTTGCTGGCGAACGCTTGAAAAAGTCTCCCCGGACTCTAAACTGGAATCCCGTGCAGGTGGAAAAACAGGGATTCAAGCACTTCATGCTCAAGGAAATCTACGAGCAACCTGGGGTGGTACGCGCTTGTTTAGAGGCTTATCTGCACGCTGATTGGCATCCAGATAAGGATACGTCGCCGATTAATTTGGCTATCCCTGCGTCGTTGTACGATGACTTAGAACACGTTCAAATTCTTGCCTGTGGCACCAGTTGGCACGCTGCGCTGGTGGGGAAATACCTGCTGGAACAACTGGCGGGGATTCCGACTATGGTGCAGTATGCTTCTGAGTTTCGCTATGCACCAACGCCTTTAACTGTCAATACCCTAACAATAGGTGTTACCCAATCTGGGGAAACGGCTGATACGTTGGCGGCTTTGGCGATGGAAAAAAAGCGTCGCGAGGGTAAGCCTAGCCAGTTTCAGGTGCGGTTGTTGGGGATTAGCAACCGTCCGGAAAGTTCTTTAGGTCACTTGGTGCCTCAAATTATCGAAACCCATGCGGGGATGGAAATTGGGGTGGCGGCGACTAAAACTTTTGTGTCTCAATTGATGGCGTTTTACTGTCTGGCGTTGGATTTAGCTTATCGCCGCCAGACAATTACGCCAACTCGGTTAGATGAGATTTTGGTTGGTTTGCGGCAGTTACCAGCGCAGATTGAGCTGATTTTAGAGAGTCAGGAGCGGTATATTGAGCAGCTGACTCATGATTTTGCCGAAACTAAGGATTTTATCTTTTTGGGACGGGGGATTAATTTCCCAATTGCTTTGGAGGGGGCGCTGAAACTGAAGGAAATTAGCTATATCCACGCGGAAGGTTATCCGGCTGGGGAGATGAAGCACGGGCCGATTGCGCTGTTGGATGCTAAAGTTCCTGTGGTGGCGATCGCTATGCCGGGTAATGTGTACGAAAAGGTTCTCTCAAACGCCCAAGAAGCTAAGGCGCGGGATTCCCGTTTGATTGGTGTGACACCGATGAATGACCCGGAGGCGGCGGAAACGTTTGACGATTTGTTACCTGTTCCGGCTGTGGAAGAGTTGCTTTCGCCGATTTTGACGGTGATTCCGTTGCAGTTATTGGCTTATCACATTGCAGCGCGTCGCGGTTTGGATGTGGATCAGCCAAGGAATTTGGCAAAATCGGTGACAGTGGAATAGTCCAGAAGGTGCGATTAGCTGAAAATGCGATCGCACCTTTTAAAATACTTGGTGATAGTTATTTAAAATCTCTGGCGGACTTTGGAACTTATTGAGAATAGTCCAAGATGTGAATTGAAATCAAGTTTCAATGGCTAGTCCGGAATTATTATAGAGTTTTCCGGCTACACAATTTTAGCGATCGCTAAGTTGCTCGTGTTTCAATCCCTGATAGGGATTATAGAGTTTTCCGACAGTCATGAGCTTTGTCAATATCTGGCGTTTCGCTAATGTTTCAATCCCTGATAGGGATTATAGAGTTTTCCGACTTTCAAGGGAAAAGCTAAATCTTTTTTCTTGTATGTTTCAATCCCTGATAAGGATTATAGAGTTTTCCGACAGAAGAATTATTCTTGAGGGACTTACCTTTTTGTTTCAATCCCTGATAGGGATTATAGAGTTTTCCGACCGATGATGGCAAGGTGACAGCATCTATTGAGTTTGTTTCAATCCCTGATAGGGATTATAGAGTTTTCCGACACATCCAAAGCTATTTGCTCTAGCAGTTTCCATAGTTTCAATCCCTGATAGGGATTATAGAGTTTTCCGACTCCGACCCGTATCTTGGAATGATGCGCCAGGTATCGTTTCAATCCCTGATAGGGATTATAGAGTTTTCCGACACTGAAACTCAGAATGCGATTCAACTTTCCGCACTCGTTTCAATCCCTGATAGGGATTATAGAGTTTTCCGACTCGCTGGAGAGTTTAAGGATGGCAATATGCTGGCGTTTCAATCCCTGATAGGGATTATAGAGTTTTCCGACGGCAATAATCGCCTCGGCGTTGCTGGTGGGAGTGTTTCAATCCCTGATAGGGATTATAGAGTTTTCCGACTTGCAGCATAGCAACCATGCGGATGTGTTCTTTGTTTCAATCCCTGATAGGGATTATAGAGTTTTCCGACTGCTGGCGGGCGCTATCGGCGGCTTGCTGCTGGGTTTCAATCCCTGATAGGGATTATAGAGTTTTCCGACGGCTTGAGTTAAGCCTGCCAATACACCATACTGGCGTTTCAATCCCTGATAGGGATTATAGAGTTTTCCGACAAAATTTGGCATCAAATATCGATATGACTTTCTGGTTTCAATCCCTGATAGGGATTATAGAGTTTTCCGACGTGGACAGGGTCGGAAGCCTGGCAGTGGGCCAAAGTTTCAATCCCTGATAGGGATTATAGAGTTTTCCGACATTATCGGCAACATTAATTTTTGCGTTTTGCATACGTTTCAATCCCTGATAGGGATTATAGAGTTTTCCGACCCAATTGATTTGATTGACCCAGAATTACTGGAGGCGTTTCAATCCCTGATAGGGATTATAGAGTTTTCCGACTATTGCATCTATCTCTTCTTGGGTGCGAAGCTCTGCGTTTCAATCCCTGATAGGGATTATAGAGTTTTCCGACACATCAGCGACGCAGTTCTCGCTAAGATTGCTGCTCACGTTTCAATCCCTGATAGGGATTATAGAGTTTTCCGACAGTAGTGGCATGATAGTATGAAGGGAAGAAGATAGGTTTCAATCCCTGATAGGGATTATAGAGTTTTCCGACGCAACTGTGTTAATGATTCCCACGATATTTAATAGTTTCAATCCCTGATAGGGATTATAGAGTTTTCCGACCTTAAGTCTATCAAGTTCTGCATTTGCTTCTATCGTTTCAATCCCTGATAGGGATTATAGAGTTTTCCGACTATCAAAGCATTCTGCTCAGTTCCGAGAAATGGCGTTTCAATCCCTGATAGGGATTATAGAGTTTTCCGACTAATCCAGTCTCATCCGTTCTAATACTTCCTACATAACGTTTCAATCCCTGATAGGGATTATAGAGTTTTCCGACCGCCGGGGTATGAAAGCCTTGATATATGTAGTTTTCAAGGTTGGTTTGCGTAAATCTAGAGTCAATGTACCATTTCAGAGATCGGCTTGTCAAACGCTGAATTTTCAAAATTTCCTCAAAACCGCTTCTAGTAACGGTTACAGGGCTTGCTTGCGTCAACCTCTGATAGGGAGCGATCGCATTCAAATCTAGACGAGATAAACGTTTGAGCCAAAAAAATCGAACCCCTCAAAAAAACACCTACTGGTTGACGCAAGCATCAAGCAAAAAACACAGTAGTATCCATTGGAATTTCGCCACCGATGCGCTCAATCTTCGGCTGACAGCAACCACAGAGGAAATAAAAGCGAATGCTGTCTTGCTCTGGCTTAATCATCTTCGCCAGACGCGATCGCAATTTAGCATACTGCGTAGTAGTCAAGTCGCACTCAAACACAGAATACTGCATCCACTGTCCATAAGACTTGAGAATCTTATGAATCTTAGTGCGCCGACTGTCCTCAGATATATCGTAAGAAATTACAACAAACATATTGATTTTGTAATTTTCAACTTTGAATTTACTTTTGTAGAGACACGATTTCTCGCATCTTGTACGCAAATACACCACAGGAATTATATTCGCGGACTCATTAGGAGCATCCTCTACATTGCCAATATACGCCCACAACCTGAAGCTTGTGGCTATGCAAAAGAAGGCTTCGTTTGCATAGCCGCGAGTTTACTCGTTAGACGTTTTTACTTCAAAATCAACGGGGTATATTTGTCAACCTCTCCCATGAGATACTTTGCTAATAGACGAGCTTGAATTTCCATTGATTCTTGATAGGTACATTGCTTTTGCATTACCGGATGCGTAAACTTCTTTTGCTTCTTTTCTTGATACAAACGCAGAAAAGTGTGTAATCCCTCCTTAGTTAAAGAAACGGCGTTACTAACAGGTTCCGTCACAAAATCTGAAATTTTTAGTATCCGGAGATTGATTGCACCCAAAACCACAGAATCTACAATCAAAGGTCGAAACTCTTCCATTAAATCCAGAGCTAAAGATGGCCGTCCATAACGCTCTGTATGCAAGTATCCCAAATAAGGGTCAAAGCCAACAATATTTAAAGCGCCTTGGATATCGTGACGTAACAAAGAGTAACCCAAACTCAAAAGCGAATTTACCGGATCTGTGGGGGGACGACGATTACGGGTTTCAAAGCTAAAATCGTCAATGCGAATCAATCCATCAAAACACCCAAAATAAGCAGCACTACCAGCACCTTCATGACCTCTGATAGAATCAATTGAAGTAGCTTTATCAACGGATGCGATCGCATTCCTTAATTGAGCGATATTAGCACCCAAATCTAGTTCCGAATATCGCCGCTGTGCTTCTAATAAAGCAGTGCGGTAATTTTTAAGTTTACCTCTGACAAAACCTTGAGCTACGTGAATTGCTTTTGGCGATTCTCCATCAGATTTCCACTGTGCAGAACGAACGAAGATATTTTTACTCATTTCTGACTCCAATCTGGCAAGATATTTACCATTGATAGTTAAAAAAGTTAGAGGGATTTTGCGTTCGATAAGTTGCGCGATCGCATCAGGAGAGACAGTTGCTCGTCCCATGACCACCAAGCCATCAACTTTAATCAATGGCACGTCTAAAATAGTATTTTTCTCAACTTTAACTTTCAGACGTTCATCGATTTTACCGATAAAAGAATCATCCTGCGTAACGTAAACTGTCCCCATTATTTTCTCCAAAATTAACTAGCTTCTTGATAGCGCCCCACTTTGTCAGCCGCTTTCGGTAAACATTGCGAATAAAGACTGCATCCTTTGCAACGTTTGCTGTACAAAGGTTTTGGCATTATTCCAGTTTGTAGCAAGGTTTGTACAGATTCGATGGTAGCGATCGCGCTTTGTTTTAACTCTGGCGTAATTTCTACTAGCTGACGTTGATGAGATTGGGCATAATAAACATAGCCACAACTCACTTTTTTCCCCGTCATCTCTTCCAGACACAAAGCTTGGGCTACAACTTGCAATTCATCGTTGTCCCACTCACCTTTTTTTCCCCGCTTGTATTCAACCGGATACAATTCTCCTGAATCTAATTCAACCAAGTCAGATTTACCAATCAACTTGTATTCCTCAGACTTCAACCAAATTGCTCGGACTTGCCAAGTATCTTCGCGATTTCCTACTGAAAAACTATGAACGCGGTCGTGCAAGCTAGTACCTTCGATTGTGTATTGGTTATCAACAAACTCCACCGCACAAAACATTCGCCAACAACGATGAGGACAATAGCTATACTGGTTAAGCGAAGCAATGGGGATATATTCAGTATCTTTCATCTTCAGTTATTAGTTATTTAGGTAATCGTCGCATCATTCCCATACCCATCGGGGTCTTTCTTCCCACCCCACAATAAAGGGCAAAATCAGCCAAAACATTAAAATGTTTAATTGCCAAAGGAGTAACTTCTCCCATCAGTCGATAGCTAACTTCTCCCACAAGTCCGATAAACTTACTGCGAGAGTCAGCTAAAATTTCCGTATGAATATCAACAAAACTGGGAAAAACTGACTCAAGGGAAAGGTCAGTAATCTCGATTCCGCTGTATTTATTCCACCGAGACAAGAGACTATTAAACACAGATTCCCTGGTAGGGAGTGTGGTGTCATATTGTCCTTGACGAAAAGCAGTAGGCGTAGAGAAAGAGAAAGAAAGGACGCGATCGCTTTCACTTGCTTTCTCGTATAATTGAGCATAGCTACTAGCATTCGCCCAAACTTGAGTAGATTGAGTAGTTCCCTGAATACTTGTAATCTGCAAATCAGCGGGGCCAAGATGCCAAGGATGATTAGGATTTAGATTCAGCCAAAGTTGGGTAAGTTTGCCAAATAAAGTATCATCAAGTAGCGAAACGCGCCACCAACAAGGCGTACCAGCAGATATTGCAGTTTTGTGTTCCCATTGCAAGGTATTATCCCGTCGTTGATGTCTGCGGGGTGTTTGCAGGGGACTAAGAGTGAAAGCTTTGTCTGCACTAGCTTGATGGAGATAATCTCCCAGTTCGTAGTCCACAGAACTAACAAGCGTGAGAAATAGAGCGTGTAAGTGTCTTCCTGTCAAGTAATTTGGAGAAATCGGCGACAGAGGAAGTAAATTAAGAACTAAACTGTGAGGCATATACTTTCGGTAAACTAAGAAAAGTGTGGCTTAGGAGTTTCAGTCATGCAGATTGATAATTATGAAGAAGCGATCGCGTTAACCAAGAAGCTAGAGGAAAGCTTACCGATTATTGTTCGGCCCAGGAAACCTTTACTAAAAACACTCAGAGAACGAGGCGAAATGGTTACACCCGATCAGAAATTTACAGTTGAGTTGGTTAATTATTCCGGCGATATGGGAGGGATTACGTGCGCCTTAGCAGACGAAGCTGAGAAAAAGGAACGCTATGTAGTCTCGATTACTCATCTCAAAATTGACCCCAATCATCCTCTAAAAGACGAAGTAGAAGCCTATCAGCGCCAGCGCAACCAAATGTTAATGATTCAGGACAAGAAAGGTATAGCCGCCGAATTATTAGCAGCTAAATTAACAGGAAAGAAGAAAAAGCGGAGTCAAGGTTTTGGGCAGTAATTAACCACTAAATCGATATTCCATCCGCGCTGGAATTTTGATGTCATCAAATTGGTAGTATTCTCCTCGTATTTGTACATTTTGAATTAAGCTAACTGGAGGCATATTTACCACGTCATAGCTAATTACTTGATTAGTAAACATGACATCCAAAGGATTGAGAGGGTAAGCAACAGTGAATTCCCCGGTTTTCAATTTAATATCTGTGAACTCCTGAACGCTTACCTCAGCCTTACTCATCCACTTACCCAAGCGAATCCACTTAGGTAATTTCCATTTTCCGTCCTGTCGCTTGAGAGAACTACTAGAGATGATAAAAAACTCAAATTGGCTTTCAGGGGCAATTTCTTTGGCTCTACCAAAACTAGGAATATTCTTCTGAGTTTTTTCCATCTCTACATGGTAGTTGTTGTTAGCATACTTCCATGTATTGAGAGTAGAAGAGTGAGATAGCGATCGCGCTGGCGTTACATAAATTCCTTGTTGATTCAGCGGCGTTAAATGCTCCTCATATTTCGGAACTTGTTCCGGGCAAAAATAGCGGTAGGAGTGTTCTTCAGGAACGGTGGTGGAATAGATTTCACTATCCACCAACCCCAGCGCATAACAAAGCGCATAATTATGAATTACAGGCTCTGTTTCATAGAGTCTTCCTATCTCGCGAGTCGCATAATACATACTATCGTGCAACTCTAATTGACAGCGGTAAATAATCGCCATTGCTATTACCCCGCTTTACCAGCTTTACCTACTTTTGCTTTATCAGCTTCAGGCTTCTGTTTAATATGCTTTTTGGCATAGGCTTTAGCCTCCGCATCAGCTTTCTGCAAAACCTCCTTAATGCCTGCTTCACCCCCGGTGAATGTTTTCACCTCATTTAACAGAGCAGTAAACTGAGTCCCAATGAAATCGGTATGCACAATAAATTCCTCAGACATTAAGGTTTCAATTGCACTTGTAGCAGCAGCAATCACATCATCTTCATTCAGTGGATCGCGGGAGTTAATTTTATTATCGGCTTGCAGTTTGTCGTAAATTGCTTGAGTCCACAGCAAGTTACTGATAATTTCGCCATCCGCAAATACCACACCGATTAATTGATTGCGAACTCTACCTGTACGGGTAGTTTGAGCGCCATAGTGTCGAGTTCTCAGAATGTTGTTGAGAACGTACAAAAAACCAGCTTCAGTTGGATCTTTTAAAGTCACAATACTGGGGAAGAAAACCTGGGGCTTGATGTGATCTTGTTGATTGATGCGGCTAGTCACCTCTCCTGGTTTAGAACCAGCTTCGCCCTTAGAAGCCATCGTACCGTTCTCAAAAGGAGCATTCAGGGTAAAAGTTTCGTGAGATTCATCAAAAGCGGTTATTGAAAATGCTGTATCAACTACTACTTTTGACTTTTCAGAACCAGAGTCACCGATTGCAAATCCGTAAATAATACAATCAGGATTATCCATCGCAAACTTAACGTTATATTCGCAATCCTCAGCCGTCATCAATCCATAGTTTCGTAATAACTCTCGTCCCACTAAACGTTCTGGCGTAGATTGCTTACGCTTAAACATTGTGAGGCGACTGATGGGTGCTTGGTTTTCTGCTTTAATTCCTGCTCTCACCCGTGCCTTGTTCAATTCTCCATCAGTTTGAAAGAGGGGATAGGATTCAGTGATACGCACAGTTAGGAAATGAGCATATTTCCCCATTGGTTTGTAGGGAATTTCAGTGTGGAAGAACTTGGAATCAACGGTTTTGAGAAAAGACATGATGAGTTATCCTAAAGATGAGTAGTTGAAAAACTAGGCAATAAGAACCTGAACAAGAATTCGCATTAGTGTATCTAAATCATCTGGAACTCGATAAAGATTTAATCCCTGCTCGATTTCTTTTGTTTCTCGGTGTAAACGACCGAATTGCCAAATAGTCCCAGTAGTTACCGCACCGAGCAGAACTGATTGTTCAGGAGTTTTATCCCACTGATCGAGGGCAATCATTTCTGCTATAAGTTGTGTAAAACCGTAGTCTAAATCTTCGCGCTTTGCTTCAATTACTAGCAACTCCGTTTTACTTTTTAGAAGATAATCTAAGTAACCTTGCAATTGCTCATTAATTTTGATGGGATACTCAATTCTCAATTGAGCTTTAGTGTATTGAACTAACTGCAAGAGTACCTGTGAAATCAAAACCTCACGTCGAGAGGTTTCGCTGGACAAATCAACGTAAGGAAGCACTGCGTCAATGCGGTTTTTGAGGTTCTCTAAATCTTCTAATTCATGCTGATATTGAGGCAAATCCAAGCGTTTACGAGTCAAACTATATCCAAACTCATTGGCTAAATCATCGGCAAGAATCCTTAATTCAAAGATTTTACTAAATGTATAAGATTGATTTGGGGCTAAAACGCGCATATTACTGACATTCCTTGCTTTCTAGGTTCTCGATTCATCTTCATCTGCATCACTATCATTGCTGTCTTCAATCTGTGCAGCAGCGATGCGATTTTCTTTGTCATCTTCTAGGCGATATAGAAACTCACAAGTATCTCGAATTAGGTTAATTTGTCGTCCGGCTAAACGTGCGCGATCGCCTGCAAAAGATTTCTCAAATACCTCCTCAACAAAGTATCGAGCAAAATCCAAAATTGCCTCTCGTTCTTCTTCCCTCTTCTTAAATATCCAGCGCCCCTCTGCTGTAGAAGCATGAACACGATCCATCAACTTAGAAACTTCAGCCGCCACCATATCAACTCTCACGGAACCTTGAAAACTTAAATCAGCTTCAAGAATAGTTTTTGCAGCAATGTCAATAGGTTTTAATACTGCATTTGCCTTGGGATTATATCGCTTATTGGCTCTATAAAATTTGCGATATAATTCCGTCAGCTTTTTCGGATGATTTAAACTTGATTCTTCTCCCACAGTCAATTCCTCCGAATTAGGATTATATTTGGCGTAAGGGTCAAAGCAGGGATAAAAGTGATAGGCATAAAGCTTGACTTTCTCAATTCGTGCTGTTTCAACATTTTGGTTACGCACCCAACGATTTAAGTAGCTAAATACATAGAGTGGGCTGGTTTCAAAATCTTTTGCCAGTTCTGTAAAACGTCCCCAGTTGGAGTCATAACCAGATTTTCCTTGTCTAGCATTAACATCAAGGTGAATAGCATAGGCGGCTGTTAGAACATTAAGGGGTGCGGAATATTCCTTCCCGTCTTCCGTCCAACCTTCAAGAATGTAGTCAAGACGGAAGCGATCGCGTTTCATCAGCACTCTAAAAGCTTGTGGCGCACTGTCGAGAAATACGCTTTCTTCAAACTCCGCACCATCATTAAAAGGTGGAATTGGCGACTCTGAAACTACCGTTTTGACATCCAGAATCATCGGGAAGGCAAAAGCTAACCAGCTAGGCATTACCCAAGATTCGGTGTCAGTTCCGTCTCGTCCCGGAGGTAGCGCCATGAAGTAGAATGTTAGTGGCTGGTCTTCTGGGTAAGAAAGTTTGAAGGTTCGGTCTTTCCCTGGTTCGATATTTTCATTTATTAGGAAAGCATCTACACTTTGGTAGCGATCGCGTTCTAAATTCGCTTGCAAATCCTTACTGATAAAGTGATTGCGAATGCTGGTATCAAAGCGAGTTTGTGCAATGCCACTATATGCCTTTTGTAGAAACTTGTTCGTCTCTGGGGTGAAGTAATAAGTGGGGTAGAAATAAAGATAGCGATATTTACCATCCTCAAATCGCTTACCCACCGCCTGCGTCTGGTTCATCAGAATTTGCCTCAGCATCATCTCTAAACCTGCAATACTAGAAATATTGCGTTTAGCGTTAGAACCACCCAACATTTGTTTATTGGTATAAACCTGGGGTGTAAATAAAACCGCTGACTCCATCTGCTCAGTTACAGTATAGGGAGAATGAGAAATAGAGCAGATTAGCTGTCGTCCTCTCCCCTGTTTTTTAGCTAACTGATAGCCTGACAATTCCTGTAGGAATACTTCAGCAGATCCTTTGGTAGATGTGGATTTTCCGGGTAGCATGACAACTCGCGTCACCCAAAGCCGCAAATCATCCCAACCATCAGGTAACTGGTACTGTGAAACAATGGGTTTAATGAGTTGGGAAATGTGAGCGATCGCTTCCTCACAAATATGACGAACATCCTCTGGATTTAAACCAGGATTAGTCTTTAAATACTTTGCTGCTAAGTAGTACCATTCATAAGGAACGCCGCCAGTATTGCCCTTTAGCTTGTGTTCTTTCAGGCTCTCATTAATTCGCTGAATTTCGCGGATTGAAGGTAAATACTCTGAGAGGTTCCAAAACTTAGCAATTTCCTCGACAATATCTAGATGAGGTAATTCTGGGAGTTTTTTATCTTTCTTCCGCTCAACTTCAATTACATTAACCCGTTCTTCCCAAATTTTGCGACTGATTAAATCTCCAAATTCAGCAATTTGGTCAATCCGAATGTCGTCATCAAAATTAAAACTATAATCAGCCGACAAAACATTCTGCTGCTGAAATTTGATGAGATTATCACTGCGGCTTTTGGCAACAGAACTTTTAATGGGATTTAGAATCCTCAGTGTGGCACTCAGGGCGACTTGCATTAAACCTGTATCGTCAAAAAACAAGTTGTAATATTCTGCATACTTCATTCCTTTGCCATCTCTGCTAAAACCTGTTTGCCGGCTCCGTAGCTGACTTGCACACAGTTCTTTAATCTTCGTTACCACCCGTTTTGGTAAATCCTCAACTGGAACAGGGGGCGCATCCCGCCGAGCTAAATAGATTACACCAGTTGGCAAATATAGCAGTGGTTCATAGTAGGTGCAATCCTCCGTATTAAGGCTAATGTGCGCTTCCATCAAAGCGTTATTCACTACATTTGTGAGTACGCCTCGGTTCTCTGCAATGCTGTGGTAAGTAAATTTTAGTTGTCCATCACTTAGGCTATGGATTAACTCATTTAGCCTTGTATTTTCAGCATCTTGGGGATGTTTGATAATTGAAGCTAGGGAATCAGCTAAACAGGTTAAATCTGAAAGACTGCGAAGAGTGCGATCGCGTAATACTGGATTTAGCCCAAATTCCGAAAAGTTCCAGTTCGTATCCCAACGCCGTTGAGCGTTATAAGCGATACAGAGCAAATCATCTAGGTACTCTCGATAAGCTTCTGGCTCATCAGGATTGATGAAGCGATCTAAACCTAGCTGACGGACTTTTTCATCAATAATTTGACGATGTTGTTCTAGCGGTAGCTTGCGACAATCAGCAGGAGCATCCGGGAATTTCTCAAAGTCATGCAAAATAAACCCAGCAATTAGCATCCGCCGTTCTCGTTCCCGAACCACTCGCTGCACGGTGGTATTAAGTTTTTCCAACCGTTGCTCAATTAAATTCGTTGGAAATAGTCCATTGAGTAAATGGGTATTGAGTGATTGATCGCCTGCATTGTCTCGTCTGACTCTCCGTTTTCCTTCAGCTTCTCTCTGTCGGTCAATTTCATCAAAAAACTTACCACCTTTGGCAGTAACGCCAATTGCTACTCGCAGCAGATTAGGTAATACATACTCAGCAAAGTCACTCATCACGCGATCGCCAGGATTCTGAGTCTGAATCGCCTCTCGCAGTAGCTTGAGCGTCAGTAACTCACGCGCTTGAGGTTCAACAGTGCGATCGCTAGGTTCAAAGTTAACTTCTGAATCCTCATCGTGTAACCAATCATCATCGTCATACTCTTCGGTTAACCTCTCCCCCAACCCCTCTCCTGCAAGGAGAGGGGAGTCCCGCTCCCCCATTCCCTTGTAGGGAAGGGGGACTGGGGGGGTTAGGTCTGATTCATCTTGATGATCAAATAGCGATAACTGTTTTTCTTCCTGCTCAGAGCTTTTACGTTTCTTAGCCATCTTCTCCCTCTAATAAAATCTTCTTCTTTGACACTTACTTTTCTGTAGGCTCAAGTAATCGGTATCGCTCGATATACTCTAGAGTAAGTAGGCGGATGTAATCCAGAAGCTCGAAGAACTGCTTGATTTTGGGATACTCATCTCCTGAGTTGCGATACCAGCTCACAATGCAATCAACATCGAAGATACTCAACTGGTGTAAGTGGTTAATTGCTTCTTGAGATTTCTGACGGATGTAGCCGTATTCAGTAATCTGACTAACGTACCCAGAAATATAAGTTGAAAGAAGTTCTAGTTGGCTCCAAACTGTGTATTCTTGTTCCGAGTCTTTCTCTGCTTCCCACAGTTTACGCCGTTCGTCTTTAATCGATTTTTCATAAGCAAATAAGCGACTTTTAAGCTCAAAAAGCCGATTACGTTCAAAAAGTTCAGCTTCGCGTTGCTCCATATTAATATTCCTCTAGTTAGAACTTTTTTAACTATTAAAGCCGTAGGTAATAATCTTCCCTTCTGGTGTTTCAATGAGATATTCTCCACTGCTTCTAATTTCCCATCTCACTGTACCCACCTCGCTAGAACCTATACGTGGAATTCGGACTGCTTTAGATTTGTCAAATGTCGATGCGTTCCGCAAATAGTCTAGGGAGTCGTAATTTTTTCTAAAAGAGTGATCGAGAATGCTTGCTGCAACATCTGCATAGGTTGCTGGACTCCACTGTTTCATGAGTTCTTGCATTTCATCAATTTCTTCTTGCGTTCTTCCCTCAAACAGTCGTCGTTCGGATGGTGACAAATTCAGTTCATAGGCTTCCTTTATTTGGCTGGAGAGTTCCTCAAGTTCAGTCTCGGCTTCCATCAGCAGGTTTTCGCGATCTAAGCCGACGAGAGGGTTTGCTTCGGCATTAGCTGCCATCTCAGCGACCTGCCTATACTTTTCTGCGATCGCACTCAATCGGTTTGCCAAATCTGCATTTTCGGGCTTTTCTAAAAATGCTCCATAAATTTCGTGAATTTGGCGTATCGCTTCCTGACCTTCCGATTCGTTGGGCATTTTTAATGAAGTAGTTTCACCCTTACGACTCCACTGGTAAGAATTCAATTCGCTCGTGACCGACGACGCGACGCGCATAGACCAAACAAGCTTCTACATCTTCCCGTTCTAACCAGGGATAACCCTCTAGCAGAGTCTCGACGGTATCACCCGCCGCCAGCATTCCTAAAATATGCTCAACCGCCAGCCGACGACCCCGAATAATCGGCTTACCTCCAAAGATTTTGGGGTTAACTGTAATCCTCTGTAATAGTTTTTGCTGGTTCATTTTTGACCTCCAAAATGTTGAAGTGTGAAGAAGGAGGCTTTTGAACTGATTGATTCTCAGCCCCCATTAAGAGTTATGCTGCCAACCTCATCCGCTCTTTAGGCGTTTTGTAAGATTGCTCTGGAAACAGATCGAGTTCCAGTTGTTTGTACTGGACGCATTGCCGAACTGCCTCGAACTGCTCTTCCTCACGATCAATCGCCGCAGGCTGCTCAGATGTGTAAGCACGCAGATCGAAGAGTTCTAGCTGCTTATGGTTTCCCATATAGCTGAACCTCCATTCAGATTTTGTGAATGGTGACTTTTGTCCTCAAAGAGGCGTGTTAGCGTTAGACGGATGCTAGTGTTAGTCGCAACAGTAGGGTGGAAGTAGGAAATAAATCCTACTCTCAATCCTATGAACGTTGGACAAGTGTAGGCATCGGAACAACGAAGCTCGGTCTCTGTACTTGAAGGCTGACGCCACCATCTAGACGTTAGCACAGGTTTATTAAGTTCAGTATGTGAAGACAAGAGTAATTTTTGAGTCTCTTCCTCTGTATAATTAAAACTGGAGGGTAAAAATGTCGTTTTCAGATTTTCGAGCGACCTGTAATCCCTATCAGGGATTGAAATTTCGCCCACTGAACTTGTAGGCTTACGCCCTCCCACTGAACTACAGTGACCTAAATCCCTATCAGGGATTGAAACTATCCAGCAATCCATATCTCATCTCCTTTGCTTTTGAACCAGTAAGCAAGGGTATCCAGCAATAAAGCTGACTGGCTGAAGGCAATAGAATAGGGTGCAGTTGTATCGTGTAAACTATACTGGTCGCTAATTGGGTAAATTGCAAAGTGCATGGGGAGTCTAAGCCTTGATCGCACCTCCGCCACCGGACGACGCAGCACATAACAAACTAACGCTTCCTTCTTCAGCCGCTCGTCGATTTTATAGATCCAAGAGTTCTTAGGTTGCCAAACTCCGATACCTGTCAAAACCTGAACCTTCCAAGCATCTGCGATCGCGTCCAACTTGCCTGAATAGGTAAATCGCCAGTTCAGCCGTTCCTCCCGATAAGCCTTTAACTTCATAAAGGCGAGACAGTGTGCAAATCGACCTTTGGGAATAGGTTGTCCCAGGCGTTCAGCGGTTTGAAGAAGCGATCGCATAAACTCTGCTTCTGTCATCACCTCAATTTCCAGATTGCCCAAAATCCCTGGTAAATCGTAGGTTTTAAACCTATCTATCTCATTGGGTTCTGTTAGATCGTAAATACCACACTGGAGAGGACTAAAGCCTCTGAAACTAGCAGCATCCTCAGCAATTGGATTCCCCTTACTGTTACCTGAAAGTTCCTGCCACTCTCTTTTCCATGCCTCACTACGACCAAATACCTTTTTCAAGCTAGTATTAAACACTTCTTCGCAAGCTGCCTGAAAAGCCTTCTGACTACTTTCATACTGCTGCTTAATCGTCTTATGTCTTAGCTGTTGGCAAAGCCGCATTGACTGAACTGCACCCCAGCGAGAGTAATATCCTTCAAAATCGTTGATTATTCGATAGTTCTCACGAATTTGATTGTGGAAGAAGGAACGGTCATAAATGCCAGTTGCTTCTAAAGGTGGAGAGTCACCTATAAACAGTTTTTCCACTATAAAATTGGGTACGAGTGCGTATGCTGTGAAAGTTCCAAAAGTAATCTTTTGTCCATTCCGTTCATAACCATCATGCCGTCCTAATCTTCCTAAGCGCTGAATGAAGCTACCTGCATCAGCTGATTCAAAGATTAGAAAATTAATCTTGAAATCAACGCCGACATCAATCGTGCTAGTGCCGAGAACCAAGTCAGCTTGTAGCGATCGCTCTTTTTCCTCCTTCCCAGATAAACCCGTATTCTCCCCAACTACCAAACCATAAGGCTGCAACAGTTCCCGAAAGAACGATGTAAGACGCTTCACCGCAGCAATTGAGTTGAGAATGATTGCCCCTTTGCTACCTGGATGCTGCTGAAAGTGAGCCAGAATGAGATTACTGTTATCTTTCAACCAAGTTTCAGAAGCCTTATTGCTGGATTCCAAACAGATAAACTGAAAAGAAATTTCTCGTGATACCTGTCGCCATCCTTCTTCTTGTAACTGGTGACACTGAGCCTCTGTATCTGGAAACTGATATTTATTCTCCTCAATTGGGTTAATCTCCTTGCACCGGAATCCAGCTAACTTTAGTCGCTCTATCAGTTGTTTATTTGGAGTCGCTGAGAGGAATAGAAACTTTTTGTAGCGATTGGTATTCTTGATTAACAGCATTGTGTTAATCACGCTGGCAATTTGCGGAGCCTGAAAAACATGAAATTCATCAAAGATAAATAAATCAAAATCCTTGTCAATCCGGTTCCACAGCTTGTCAGGACTATCATCACGAGTTAAGTATGCACCTCGATGCAAGTAGTGGAGGATATCTGGGTTCGCCAGCAGAATTTCTGCTTGACCTGTACGAGTAGTAATTGCAGCTGCTTTCTTTAGTCCTTCATTTTCTGCATAAATCTCTAATTCTTGCCCGCTGAGTCTAACTACGCGCGGCTTAATTTTAAGCTGAAATTTTTCAATATAGTCCTGAATTTGCGTTTCCTGATCGCGGGCAAGTTCATTAGTTGGATATAGACCGATTGCCAAAAAGTCTGTTAGCAGTGTCTCTAGATAAGCTGCCAAGCTTTTTCCGTCCCCCGTCATTGCCGTGTTAAAGATAACGTCAATATTCGGGTCACGTATTGCCTCCAAAGTAGCAGCTTGATGCCAGGAAAGCGACCAACCATCCGGTAGCTTTACGCCCTTCGGTGTTTTTAACGCGGGGCAAGAATAAACAGGCTTGAGAGTAATTCTATAATCGGACATATACTTACTTTGTGTCCGTAACTTGTTGTTATTTCTTATATTGGCATTCAAAATAGAGGTTGACAAGACATGTCTGTGTAAAAGTGTCCGTATAAAATGAGTCGAAAAGGTCAGTCTATAACCCTGTCAATTTCAGAACGCGACAAAGCCGAGTTAGAAGCGATCGCCCTAGAACTGGGCATGATGTGGGGCGATCGCCCAAACATTTCTAAGCTGGTAGAAGCGATCGCCCGTCGCCAACTCCTCATCGGTCATAACAATGAATGGTCAGAAACTCGCATCAGAGCGCTAGAACGAGCTGTCAGTGCTTTGACCGACATTGGACAGATTGAACAAGCCCAAATTATTGCTAACTTACTTCTCGAACGTAGCGAACTATCATTGCCTTTGCGACGAGAAATAGAACGTTTCTTAGAGAATCTGCCTCCACCTTGGCGGTTGGAGATTGACCGCTATATCCGCCGGAACTCGCCGTTTCAACTGTCCTATCAAGATGCAGCTGGACGCTTATGGAACTTTACTGTCCGCCATGCTAAAGTTACCCCTCACGAAAAACGACAATATCTTGATTGCTGGTGTGAGGAGACGGAGGGAAACCTAGATATACCAGAATTGGTTCACAACTGGAGTCTGCGTTTAGACCGCATCCAAGAAGCTGCGGTGATGCCTGTTGCGGGTAAGTGGCTACCTGATTTGGATCGGGTAGAGGTGGAAATGCACCTATCAGGTGGCTTAGCTTTTGCCTATAAAGCTAAACCTGAAGATATTGCTAATGACTGGTTAGCCGATAGACAGCGAGTGCGGCGAGTAGTTAGGAAAGTATCTAGTAGCTTCTGGTTTATCCGAGAAGTCATGCAGTATGCGCCAGACTGTGTGGTGGTGTCGCCGGAGTCCGTGCGCGAACAAGTGAAGCAGAAGCTGCGATCGCTCTTGGAACAGTACGATATGCAAATATAACTTTCACTTTAACCGCCGCCACACACCAATCGCGATCGCTACGACAAGCGTCAACAAAGCGATCGCGATTGGTGTATGCAGGTCAGCGCTACTCCCGCCTTCTTTATATGGCAAGCTATTCTGGGCAACCTGCTGCGTTGTCTGTTGACTAATTTTTGGCACCCCTGCCCCAGCTGCCACGGTGACGGTAAACTTCAGCTCAAACGGTTTAAAATCTGCCCCAGATGCTGGTGTTCCACTCAGTTGCAACTGATAAGCCCCTGGCGATGGGAAGACAACAGAAGCACCAGGAATCCCTTGATAACCCTCAGCTGAAATGGCTTTTAGTGGTGGTGAAAGTAACGGCGTTGTCTGTTGGGTGCGGGGTTGCGAGTATACGGACAATTTGCAATTACACTCTTGCAAAGGGATGACTTGACCGCCTTTGCGGGTAAGCGCCACCCAAGCTAGAGATGGTTCGCCAGCTTTGGGGTTGTCGTTGGGTTCGATGTGGAGAGTACCGCCCACATCTTCTGCTATCTGTACTTTATGGGCAGATGCGGGTGTAATCAGCAAGGTTAGGAGTATTAGTGTTTCCGCAATTGTTGGCAACAACCTTTGATTTCCGCTGGGAATGCCTACTGTGAGTTGCCTCAATTCGTGGGCTTTGTTAGCTATTGTAGGTGCCTCCAGAATTCGTTCCCAGTCTGGGACGGGGAACGAGGAAGCGAGACTTTTATCGGGATTGGCTAGGGGGGACATATAATTTTTCTAGAGATAAAAGTAACCAAATCCCACGGTAGCGCAGCAGCAAAACCAAGAGCGTCACAACTCCCAGTAGCACTGTCAGTAGTTTGTTGCTCCAAATTTGTTCCATTCCGCCAAGGTAATGAGAACCAATTAGCACTGCATGAACTGCACACAGGAGAAAAGCTGGAAGGCTTAACAGATGAATTTGTCGCCAGCGTTTCCCTAAAAGCTTCTGCATCCGGTCAAAACTGGTGAGTGCAGCCGGAGTCATCAATACTAAAGCTACTGCTCCTGCACTCATTCCCAGTTGATGGGTCGGCAACATAAAAGGTATTGCCTGAAAATTCCAGTTCAGAGTATGCTCTAGCATATGTGCCGTATGAGTCAAAGCCAGCACGTATGCGCCTACTCCCAAGACACGACGATAACGTAATGGGGCGCTAAAGAAGCGGCTGATGGGGCGCGCAATCAGCGCTAAGATTAAACACAGCAAAGCCGCGTGTCCAGTGTAATCTACCATTGTGTCGCCAGTTCGCAGCAGCGCGATCGCTCCAATGGTCAGTGTCACCCAACCGCCCAACCGAAACAACTGACTGCGTTTATCAGCACTGACTCGGTTGGCAAAAACGCCAACACCGAGCATTATTGGCAGCGTTCCCAGTCCAAACGCCAACATGGTTGTCGCACCTTGAACAAGATTTCCGGTTTCAGCTGCCTTGATTTGGGCAGCATAGAGGAAACCGCAGGGAATTAAACCCCAGACCAGTCCTAATAAAGCTGGTGTCAAAAAGTTGGATTTCAGCGACAGCTTCATCATCGCCGCACTGAGTCGATTGTGCAAGCCGCCTTCTTTGAGCGGGTGTAACACTGGCAGACGTGGCAGGAAATCTGGTTTTATTTGCACTAAGCCAAACCAAATCAGCATGATTCCGGTGAAAATAGCGATCGCTCTTCGCAAGTCACTCCCAATTCCCGCCAGCTGTCCCCCAGCAATTAGCATCGAACCCATACCGCCTAGCAACGCACCTGTCAAGGCATAACTTGCAATTCGTCCCAAGTTCAGCAAGATGTGAAAATAAAATTGTTGTCGCCAGTCAGCAGGAGTCTGTTGCTGATGTCCAAGGGAAAACGCCACGGTAAGAGGGCCACACATTCCCGCGCAGTGACCAAAACTCCCAAGGAATCCCAAAGCCATGATTAGCAACAAATCCAGCATTTTTTAATTATTAGTCCTTAGTCCGAACGGGCGGGACACCTGTGAATTCCCAATTCTCAGCAGTCAGTCTCCCTCAGTCGTTATTGTAGGACTGGAAAGGGGACGGTGATAAAGGAATGGTAATTTAAGGTACAAAAAATGAGGAAATGGATATTTTCGGTGGTTTTGGCGCTGTTAGCGATCGCAGTAGTATTAAGTAGCAGCAAATTTTTCCAGCCGCGTCCGGAGCCAGTAACTAAAAGCTCCGTGGAGAACATTACCGAACCGCCGACTCGTTTCAACGTGGCGGTAGCATCTGAAGAACCAGTCAACGCTCCTGATGTAGACTCAAAGCGACTAATGGCGCACGTTCAGGCGTTGAACTATAAGCGGTATACACAACAAGAACGCGATCGCGCCAAAAATTACCTCACCCAATCCCTGCAAAAACTGGGATGGTCGCCAAATCTACAACAATTCGAGGGCGGTGTCAACATCCTTGCAACTCGCCAAGGCACCGATAAACAAGCCGGAACAATTATCGTAGCCGCCCACTACGATAGCGTTCCCGCCTCTCCTGGTGCCGATGACAACGCCAGCGGAGTTGCCGTAGTTCTGGAACTGGCGCGTCTTTTCGCCTCCCGTCCCACGCCCCGCACCTTGCAGCTAGTCTTCTTTGACCAGGAGGAGGCAGGACTCCGGGGAAGTATTGCCTTTACCACAAATAAAGCAAATTTGCAAAACCTGCACGGTGTCATCGTCATGGACATGGTAGGTTACGCTTGCTACACCGCAGGTTGTCAAAAATACCCGCCTGGATTACCTGTCACCCCGCCGACCGACAAAGGCGACTTCCTGGCGGTAGTTGGCGATATAGAACACTTGCCATTATTAAATGTCTTTCAAAAACCGGGTAAACCTGGTTTGCCAACCGTTGTGACGTTGCCAATTCCCCTGAAAGGAATGCTGACACCTGACGTTTTACGCAGCGATCATGCGCCATTCTGGTATCAGGGAGTAGGCGCGGTACTCGTCACCGATACGGCAAATCTGCGTACACCCCACTACCACCAACCCAGCGATACCCCAGAAAATCTCGATCGCTCGTTTTTCCAAGGAGCCGCCCAGATTGTGATAAATACGACCACAGCGCTGCTGGAAAGCCGAGAACTTTTAAAGTCACCTCCATCAACCACTCCATAGTTAGTGAAGAAAGCAGCAATTGGCATTTCCTGATGCCGACTCTATTAAGGACTGTGCCTCTATAAGAATATAAATTTTGCGAAATTTATATTCTTATATCCAAAACCAGCTAATCCAAAGATTCAGTACATAAACTAACCTATAATCATCTATCTAAAGGTTGAAGAAAACCACAAACCTCCATAAAAGCTTAGCCGGGTAGAACTTATGAGTCAGTTGAGCGTGGAAAATATGGGTGTTGATGAACTTGTCAGACTATATGCAGCCGGACAAAGAAATTTTCATCGCGCAAAGTTGGTTGGGGTAGACTTGAGAGGCTTAAACCTGCGTGGAGTAGATTTAAGTGGAGCCAACCTAATTGCGGCAAACTTGGCTGGAGCTGATTTGAGCGAGGCAAACCTAAGTCAAGCAAACCTGACTTTGACAGATATGAGTCGGGCGCACCTGAATCACGCAAACCTGTGCGATGCACACTTGAGGGCTACAAATCTGAGCCGAGCCAACTTGACTGGAGCCGACTTGCGTGGAGCAACTCTCAGCCGTGTAGACCTGAATGGTGCAAATTTAACTGGGGTGCAAATGCCTGATAGGAGGCTTGTAACGTTCTCCCCCGCTAGTTAGCTATGACGAGGTGATTATTTTCCGGCTGTATTTCCGAGTCTAAGCTGAGCGCAGAGATTGGGAAAGCCAATGGCGCTGTTGTAACTGGTACATATGGTTAAACAGCTGCCAGCAATATTGTTCTGGGAGTCCGCAGGTTAAGGCACCGCGCAGAACGACGTTGAAGTACCAGTCGTTGGGCGCGAGTTCTTCTGTTAATTTGTTGACGACGACGTAAGTACGGACACTTGTGTAAATCTTCCCCCGACAAGAAACATTTACCATTTCCTGACGGTAGCCGCCTTGGGGTACTTCTTCTCGTTCATCTAAGCGATCGCTTAATCTCCAGGGTAATCTATACAATACCCCTTCCACTGAGGCTGATGAATCTTTCACCATATCGAGTACGCCACAGTCTCGAAGAGCTGAACGACGATAAAAGCCTAGTCTATACCCCTTGAGTGTTGCATTACCAACCACATAAACATGGGTATTCTCGCCCAGCGTCCGCTTCAAATCCACTGGACACATACAAGAGCCATAGGCAAAGTAGTAAAACTCAGGCTCGGCTTTGCTTCTAGCAATTTCCAGAGAAGCTTGTGTCGGTAAATCTTGTAAGTGTTCAGGCTGAACGCTCATGAATTGCCTTCAAATGCTACTTGTTGTCTATTGACTAGGCATTCTAGCAAAGTTACTCATGAAATACAACATATCCCGATAGGAAAACCGTAGATTAAGGTGAGGATTGGGGGCTGGGGACTGGGGATTGGGGAAGAGGGAGGCGGTGATGGTAGTTGATATCAAATCCGGTTGATTGCCCATAATCTAAAGAACCCTAAGGGAGCCACAGCCGCAGGCTGTGGCTCCCCTCCAGGCTTTTCGGGGAAGGGCTGGGGTGAGCTGAGTCTTAATTGTGGGTAATTACCGAATTTGATATGACTTGTCTCAGGTTTGGATTCTTTCCCAATCCCCAATCCCCAATCCCCAATCCCCAATCCCCAATCCCTAAGCTCTGATGATTTGGTTCCAACCTTGGATGACTTCCTGTAAAGGTTCAGGGAGACGGTCTTGTACCATATCCACATAGCGGGTTGTACCTTGCTTGCTGGAGATGGTGACGGTGATATAGTCAGCAGCACCTTGGGAAGCAGGGTAACTGAGTTGGTTGAACTTCGCTAATTGCGCCTGGTTGAGTATCTGTTGAAACTGTTGCAGTTCGCGGCGAGAAATTTGGTATTTTTGTTCCGCAGAGGTAGCGCCATTGGAGCTAACCTGTTGGCGAATCATCCGCCCATCATTAAACAGAATAGTTTGATAGGTGCGACCAGTTATGCCGCCACTAGAGATGGTGCGAAAGAGTACATCTTTCCCCAAAGACGGTGGTAGTTCGCTTGTAGGAATCTTTGTTGGATTGATGGTGTTAGCATTGCCTATCTGACTAGCAGCTCTATTCAACCGGACGGTAGTAGCATTTTCATTAGCGTGATAAACCAAGATTTGTTGACCTGCTTCTACAGTTACCTGCCAACCGCGTATTAGGATTCTAGGACAAGCTACATTGCGATCGCCCAAACCTAGACAACCATCCCAATTCTTTTGTTCAGCCTTGAGGACGCGCAGTTGGGAAACTGTCAACCTGGTTTGTCGGGAAGCCCTCTGCAACACAGCATCTTTAACCGGGTTTGGCAAACTAGCTGTCTGATCTAGCTTGACGATAGAACCAGTGGAATTAGTACGATAAACCCAGCGTTGTTGATTGGCTTCTACAATCACTTGCCAACCTTCTACAGTTGCTTGAGAACAGAGAATGTTAGGCTCATATAGACCTAGACAGCCATCAGACCATGTTTTCTTGTCAGCCTGGATGATACGGACTTGATCGGTTGTCAAATTTAACCGCTTGGCTGCGTCCTGTTTTACAGGGGTAACAACGGATTGGGGTAAATTTCCAGGTAAGTTTGTGACAGGATTGGAGTTTTCTTGGCGAACAGTTGTTCCGGTGTTATCGGTGCGATAAACCCAAGTTTTACTACCGTCAGTCACAACAACGCGCCAACCTGGGACTATAACTGCGGCACATAATTCAGCGGCAGTGCCAAGTCCCAAACAGCCATCTGTCCACTTCTGGCGACTAGACTCTTTAATGCTGAATTTTTGAACATTAATGCCAGTTTGACGCGACAAATCTAAAAGGACAGCATTGGCGACGCGGGGGGGTAAGCGATCGCTTTGTTGCTGCTTGAGAAAAGCTTCCCCGCCAGATAAGCTTTGGGCGACCCTAACATCTTTCACTTTGACGAGTTTAGCGCTAGACTCAGAAAGTGCTGCTGGAGCAGCAAAAGCTGCTTGCAACAGCGTCATACTAGCACCCAAGGACAAAATGCCAGTTAGCACCACGGCAAGTGTTTGACTTCTGGTTACTGGTATGGAGTGATTTTGGAAAATGCGTTTCATCAGAACCTCAAAAATTTTCTAATTCCATTGGAGAGCGCACTAATTGAAACGAGCGGCACTCCAAGGGTTATTTGTTGCGTGTAGCAGACAATAGGCTAGACGCTACTATCCTGCTAGTTGGTTCCAGGCTTGGCAGTAATAGCTTGCTTATGGAGAATTAAGAAATATGACTTTGCTAGTAGTCGCTACGGGAAATCCAGGCAAGCTGCGGGAGATGCAGACATATCTAGCTGGATTGGACTGGGAATTGACGCTGAAGCCGGATGAATTAGAGATTGAGGAGACAGGTGATACCTTCATGGCTAATGCTTGCCTGAAGGCTTCCCAGGTGGCACTCGCCACTGGGGTATGGGCGATCGCAGATGATTCTGGTTTGGAAGTGGATGCCTTAGATGGCGCACCGGGTATCTATTCGGCTCGTTACGGAAAAACTGACCCAGAGCGAATTGAACGCTTGCTCAACGAGTTAGGTAATGAACTGAATCGGGAAGCTCAATTTGCGTGCGCGATCGCCATTGCTCGTCCTGATGGTGCGATAGCGATCTCTACCGAGGGGGTTTGTCGGGGCGAAATCCTCCACTCCCCTCGCGGTACTGGTGGTTTCGGCTACGATCCGATTTTCTTCGTCCCACAAGAGCAAATGACCTTTGCAGAAATGTCCCCAGATTTGAAGCGTCAGTGGAGTCATCGGGGACAAGCCTTTAAAATTTTGTTACCCCAGCTTCAAGATATTAAATTTTAGATTTTGCGGAGGCGAAGCAGTTTCCCCGCCTCCGATGATTTTAAATTCAAGAACAATCTAAAATCACGCGATATTTTGGGAAGAACGGGAGGTTGGGGAAGAACCAGTAATGGTTCAACTCCCTCATCAATCTCCCCAAAAATCGCTTCAAAATCTAAAATCCAAAATCGTTAAACTGCTTCCAGATTCTTTTCTCCCGTGCGAATCCGGATCACTTGTTCAACCGGGCTGACAAAAATCTTACCATCGCCAATTTCACCGGTTCGGGCGGCGGCGATGATTTTTTCAATTACCATATCAACCTGGGAATCCTCAACAACGATCTCAACTTTGAGTTTTTGCAGAAACTCAACCGTGTACTCAGAACCGCGATAGCGTTCAGTCATTCCTTTCTGCCGTCCAAATCCTCGGACTTCAGAAACCGTCATTCCCACAATCCCTGCATTGACCAGCGAGATTTTAACTTCGTCGAGTTTGAATGGCCGGATAATCGCTTCTACTTTTTTCAAGCTCTTTACTCCTCAGTTTGTTGTGATTTTCGTGTATCTGTACAACCAATTTGTACAACCAAAAGTATCAGTGTGCGGCGGCTATTTTTTATCACTGCTCAAACAAAGATTTTGTATTCTATGATACATATGTTTGGGAGCGATTGTTCTGAGAAACAATCGTGCTGTAACGGCTGCTTTGCCGCGAAGCGATCGCTCTGACTGTAGTAGTATTTCGGCACAGCGCTTTTTTAACCTGTTAATCCCCAACCCCCATGACTCAGGAGCTAATATATCGGGTTAAAAAGAGCAATGTTCCTTTAGCCTCAATGCACACTTTATCAAAACAGGTAGATCCTTCTCAATGTCTGTCCATTACAAGCTAAAGGGTGAATTGGCGATGCAAGCTTAACGACTATTATTATTTAGAAGCGGGCGCACAATCAAAAAGCCCGTACCAAACGCCGTCGCCACGATGAGAAAGATGACCAGCAATAACCACCACCCACTAACATCTGGGGAACGTTCTGGTGGGGTTGGGCGACGATACCTACCTTCTTCGTGTTCTATAACCAAGTTTTCAGGAAAGGCGGATGAGATTGGTTCAGGTTTGGGAGGAGGTAAGACTTCCACGGATCTCTCCACCCCAGCAGGACGAGGAGGACGCGGTTGCGAACGCCGCTTAGGTGATTTTTCGTCTCTAGTCCGAACTTCCGGTTCGACTAGAGGCGGAATGAAATCAACTCGGTTCCCGGTAGAAAGGGAATCTACTACCTGTTGGGCGTGCAAAGAAACTTGGGCAACTTTTTCTATTTCTTGTCGCAGTTGTTGATTCTCTTGGGCTAACTGCTGATTTTGGGTATTCAGCGAGTCTAGCATCGCTTGTGCTGCTTGCAACTCAGCAGAGAGTTCCTTGTAAACTGAAATTGGCACAGACGGGCGATAGGCTGTGGATGGATGGGAGGACTGCTCTGGGAAATGAGCAGTTTGCATGGGCGATCTGGTAGTAGGATTGGACATTATTGGTTTAGCCTAAGTTCTGTAAGGCAACAATAGTGTAAAATTGCGCGACTCTGACAGCCATTTTTTAACAAATTTGCTCTAGTTACAACCACACAAGCCTGTAAATTTAGAAATTTTAGATTGTCAACCCGAAAGTGTCTAGACTCAGGGTGTATTTCCTTGCAGGAGGGGAAAAAAGTGTCCTACGGGGCCCTGACCTTGACCAATGGCTAAAGAGTATCTTAATGCAGTGGTGACGTAATCTTTGGCTTTTTGTACCGCAGATAAGCGATCGCACCCTAGAGCTAGATTAGCAGCGATCGCAGCTGCCAGAGTGCAACCCGTCCCATGAGTATTGCTGGTATCCACCACCGCCGTTTTCAAAGTTTCCAATTTGTGACCATCAAACCAGACATCAACGCCGCGTAAATTTCCCTGCATTCCTCCTCCCTTGACCAATACAGCCTTTGCTCCCAGCTGATGGATGCGTTGGGCAGCAGCCCGCATATCATCTAGAGTATGAAGCTGTAAACCGCTCAATAGTTGAGCTTCGTAGCGGTTCGGTGTCACAATCGTTGCCTTGGGGATCAAGACATTCTGTAAAGTTGCCACAGCCTCATCGTTAATCAACACAGCGCCCGTGCGCGATACCATTACCGGATCTACCACTAAATTATTAAGTTTCATAACTTCCACCTGCTGCGCCACAGCCGCGATAATTTCCGCTGTGAGCAACATTCCCGTTTTCACTGCTTGCACGCCGATATCCGTCACCACCGCCTCAATCTGAGCGACAACCGCATCTACAGGTAGAGCATCAACCCGCGTCACCAAGACCGTATTCTGAGCCGTCACGCAAGTTATAGCACTGGTGCCATGAACGCAGTGAAAGGCAAACGTTCGTAAATCAGCTTGAATACCCGCACCGCCGCCACTATCGGAACCAGCGATGGTAAGAGCAACAGGAACGCTTGATTTGTCTGTAACACTCATATTAGAAATTGGTAATTGGTAAAAAGGTAATTGGGGGAATCAAGTACATCGTAAGTAGTATTCATTACCTGTTACCTATTACTTGTTACCTCATATTGCGATTAAATTGACCCGATTCCGCCTTAAAAATATAGATTGTACAAATAGCTAAACCTACAGCGCTCTTGGCAGTGTCCAAGAATGTCGCATCCTGCTAATAAATTTCCCACCAATTATTAAAAATTAAAAATTAAAGATTAAAAATTTTTGATTTTTAATGCTTTATTTTTAATTTTTAATTCTTCTAACGTTGTGGTGGACGGCGTCTGCGGAGAAAGTCTGGAATATCCAATCCAGAGCCAGCTTCTGGCCTAGGCTCATAAGTAGGCGTGGGTGGAGGAACTGGTGTTGGTGCCACTGGGCGCTGCGGTTGTCTGGGAGTGCGCGTTTCTCTCGCTGCTGGTGTGGACTGAACTTCTCCACTAAATCCCGTAGCAATAACGGTAATTCTCACCTCGCCTTGCAGCCTGTCATCAATCACAGCTCCAAAGATGATGTTAGCGTTGGGATCGACAACCTCATAGATTGTTTCCGCTGCGGCGTTCACCTCGTGTAGCGTCAAGTCGCTGCCGCCTGTAATGTTAAATACTACACCTCTAGCTCCTTCAATCGAGGACTCTAGCAAGGGGGAAGAAATTGCGGCAACTGCGGCTTCTCTGGCTCTTGATTTCCCAGAGCCAACACCGATTCCCATCATCGCCGATCCCGCATCTGCCATCACTGCGCGCACATCGGCAAAGTCAACATTTACCAGGCCGGGGATAGTAATAATATCAGATATCCCCTGCACACCCTGGCGCAGAATGTCATCTGCCATTAGGAAGGCTTCTTGTACTGGCGTTTGTTCTTGAATTACCGACAACAACTTATTGTTGGGGATCACGATTAGGGTGTCCACCCGACTTTGCAAAGCGGCAATGCCTTCATCTGCCTGAGAAGTGCGGCGGCGTCCCTCGAAGGTGAAAGGACGAGTGACAACACCCACCGTCAATGCTCCCATTTCTTTAGCCACTTCCGCGACAACGGGGGCAGCGCCAGTACCCGTACCGCCGCCCATACCAGCGGTGATGAACACCAAATCGGTGTTTTCTAGGGCATGAGCGATTTCGTCCCGCGATTCTTCTGCTGCCTTTTGCCCGATGGCAGGATTGCCGCCAGCACCCAAACCTCGTGTCAATTTTTGTCCCATTTGCAAGCGTCTGGGGGCTAACGAGTGCGATAGTGACTGGGCATCTGTATTGATTGACCAAAACTCAACGCCACTTACATCACTGGCGATCATGCGATTAACCGCATTGCCTCCACCCCCACCAACACCAATCACTTTAATTTTGGCGACGCTACCTGGCACGATGTTGTCACTCCTGGTTTCTTCCTTGGGTGTCTTGCTGGCATCGTGTTGACCTAAATGTAACCCAGCGTTGTTAAACGGGTTGGCGTTGTCCACGGAGAGTGGACGAAGAGCGTTTCCTGTGGTATGTGAGCTTTGATTGTCAAGCCCTGGTTTACTATTGAGCGTCATTGCAAATAGGAAGGGTCAATAAACAGCTTTTTCAGTTTAGGGAAGCGATATGAGTCAACTATAGGGTAAGTTGACCCTTAAAACCAACGAGTGTCATAGGTGCATTGACGTTCCTAAAGAGGTCTGGCGGCAACTGTCTGAAGGATGATGCTGTTCTTAAAATGCAGTATAAAGAATTAATTAATTTCGGGGGACGACTTCTGGCTTAAGCATGAGTTAGTTGCACCTATGATTTTAAGGGTTGTTGGTTGTCACGGGGGCGGTGACTTTTTTCATTTGAATGGCTGGAGAATCTGGGTTTTTCAGGTCGATATAGGCAATTTGGCTAGTGGAAAGATGGGCTGGCAAATCGCGCATTCGATCGAGGACAGCCAGCTGATAGGCAAATCGGGAACTATAAGAACCAAAATGTACCATTCCTTGCTCAGTACGAAGAATTAAATTGGCTGGTTGTTGCCAATTTATCTCAAAAACCTTGACTGGGGAGCGGCTTACTGCATGGTAAAGTGCTGACCAATAGGGGCGATATTCATCTCTATAGCCAATGATTTTTAAGGTGGGTAAGGGAATAGTTGGCTTTAGTCCGGCGTAGCTTTCTAAGGGCATCCAGACACCATCTTCGTCCAACAAACCAGCTGATAAGGGCTGGGGCGGTGATCCCGCACGAGGTGTTGTTTTGGTTGGGGAAGAAGTGCGGGCTAAAAGAGCGATCGCTACCGGATGTCTCTCTTTAACTTGTACAGTCAAACTGGGGGGAAACAGTTGCCGGGTAACGGTGGCTTGTTCTATGGCTGGCTGCAATTCCAACTTTTCGGCAATAATTTCCGGTTGCAGGCGCAGCAAATACTGCGGGTAGGAAAGCGACAGTAGCGACTGAATCGCTTGTTTTGAGAGAATTTTATTGCCTTCAATCTCAATTTGATCTGGTTTTAGGATCACCCAGGCTGGTAAAGTCGTTACCCAAACTAAACCGCCAGCCAATCCAGCGATGAATAGACTTCGCCAAACCGCCTGAAAAGATTTCATCCGTCGTTGGCGACGTAACTTTTGCCGTCTTTGGGTCAATTCTGTCTGAGATACTGATGCGATGCTTGTCATCCTAACTTCTCAATCGGAGTTTTTGGTGCGCCAGACGTACTGCACTCAACAAAAAAAAGTTCTGTTTGGGGAGTTATCAAGCTTGATAACCCTACGTAACTTTAACCGAGATATCGGGAGTCGATCCCATTCCCACCTGAGAGGGAAATATCGCGGCAAAAGTATCTGACCGTTGGCAAAAAATAACGATCACAAAACCCATGTAATCCCAGCTTACATCTAGGTGATGTGAAATCTTTTTCGCTTTTCAACACGGGTCGTCAGGAAGTGTAGCGGAATATTACAACGTCTAGATATTAACGTGTCAGAGCCATCATGGAATCACTTTAGGAAGATTATCAAGAAAATTTTCGATTGATCCCCAGACAAAATCCTTTTTTCTTCTTTTGCTTGCGGCACCAGAGGGGAACTAGGAACTGGGGTAGGTATGGAAATTCACCCGATTGTCCTCTCACACCAGCCTCTTGCGGATGCCCAAAGAGTGAGTAGCAAAAAAAGACAAACTGTGTCTTTCCGGCTGGAGGATAAAAGCGATCGCGTTTAAACTTCGCCCCGCCATTCCTATCTCTAATAAGTAATCCGCTCTCATAGAAAGGGCATATATCATACATTTTATACGCAAAAAGAATACCAAAACGAATACATTTATGTGCAGGGGGGTGCTACCCTCCAACCCATAGAGGGGAAATTTAAGGGAAGCTATCCGGTAGAAGTAGAAGGGAGGTACCCAGAGGGATGCCCTTAACATAACTGAGGTCTAAATGAAACTGGACTTAATTAGATTTTATAAAGCCTGTAACCCAGCCAAGACCCTAATCTTCTCGAAGCCGGAGGATCGTTCGTACTATATCGATTTTTCCTCTGTACGGGGTGGAAAAATCATTGAGGCAATTGGGCGAACTATTACCCGAATTTCGCCCGACGATCCTACCAGTCAGATGTTTACAGGGCATATCGGCTGTGGGAAATCTACAGAACTGTTTCGCCTGAAAGCCGACTTGGAGGCACAGAAATTTCATGTAGTTTATTTCGAGTCTGGTCAAGAACTAGACATGGCGGATGTAGATATCAGCGATATTTTACTGGCGATCGCGCGTCAAGTCAGCGAAAGCCTCGAAGAAATTCAGATTCGGCTAAAACCCAGTTACTTTGCCAATCTGTTCACTGAAATTAAAGATATCCTGCAAACTCCCATCGACGTTTCAGCTGAAGCCGAGTTATCCATCGGTATTGGCAGAATTACCGCCAAAACCAAAGACAGTCCCAAACTCCGGGATCAATTACGCCAGTATCTGGAACCTCGAACCGAAGGCTTTTTGAAAGCTATCAACGAAGAATTGCTAAAACGGGCGAACGAGGAACTGAAGCGACGTGGTAAAAAAGGGTTGGTGGTGATTATCGATAACCTGGATCGCCTGGATAATACTCGCCCCTTAGCAGGTTCGCAGAAACTTTTGCCAGAGTACCTGTTTATCGACCGAGGCGGACAGTTACGCCGCCTGAATTGCCATGTAGTTTACACAATACCCCTGGCATTGATTTTCTCAAACGATTACGAAACCCTGAAAAATCGTTTGGGGGGTGGGGTTGCTCCCAAAGTATTGCCAATGGTACCAGTGCGAAACCGAGATGGTAGTGACTGCGAACCGGGAATGACTTTGCTGCGAAAAATGGTGATGGCGCGTGCTTTTCCAGAGGTAGCGCCAGAGCAGCATCATTTGCTAATAACAGAGATTTTCGATTCTCCGGAAACCCTTGCCCGATTGTGTCGCGTCAGCGGCGGTCATGTGCGAAACCTCTTGGGATTACTCTACAGTTGTCTTCAGCAGGAAGATCCGCCATTTTCGCGCAGCTGTTTAGAGAACGTGATTAAAGAGTATCGCGATGACTTGGTGCTGGCCATTGATGAAGAGGAGTGGGATTTGTTGTTTCAAGTGGTGCAATTGCAAACTCTTAAGGGTGAGAAAGAATACCAGAGTCTGCTTAGAAGTATGTTTGTCTTTGAATATCGCGACGAGCAGGGGCGCTGGTTTGGGCTGAATCCGGCTTTGACAGAAACGCCCAAATTCATGTCTTTCGCGGCTATGAATGAGTTACAGTTCCAAAAATAAAAAGGCAAAAAAAGAATTTCTTCTCTCCTTCCAGTCTCCGGCGGGGAATGCCTAATGTGTTAAGCGAAGCTAACACATTAGGCGTCAGTTTTTTTTGGCTGCAAGAGGGGAGGCGTAGCCATGCTGCATCCGTTCTTAGTCGGAGGCTGGAAGAATACGAGGATAACAGTATCTGGATTCGGAGCGCGGTAAACTGTTTAAACTGGCTTGTAACCCAGAAGCCCCTGATAGTTAAAGAGATACCGCTATGAGTACGTTTTTATTGGAAGTTGGTACAGAAGAATTACCTGCAAATTTTGTGGATGCAGCGATCGCGCAGTGGCGATCGCGCATTCCTACAAGTCTTACTGAAAATAGCCTCACTAGCGAGAAAATTGAAGTTTACGCCACCCCCCGGCGTTTAGCCGTGCTAATTGAAGGTTTGCCGACTCAGCAACCGGATCGGGAAGAAGAAGTTAAAGGGCCACCAGCACAGGCGGCGTTTAAAGATGGCAAACCTACCAAGGCCGCAGAAGGGTTCGCTCGTAAGCTGGGGGTGGAACTCGATCAGTTGGAAATTCGCCCCACCGATAAAGGGGATTTTGTCTTTGTTCGCCAAACCATCCCCGGACGACCAACGGTTGAAATTCTCACACAGCTGGTTTGGCAATGGATTTTCGGATTAGAAGGGAAGCGGTTTATGCGCTGGGGAGATGGGGATCTGAAGTTTCCCCGTCCGATTGGCTGGTTGGTGGCTTTGTGGGATGACCAGGTGCTGCCAATTGAGATTGTAAATGGTTCCGAGACGATTAAGAGCGATCGCACAACCCGCGCTCATCGCGTCTTGCACCCCGAACTCGTGACAATTTCCCAAGCTTCAGATTATGTCAATGGTCTACGTTCTGCCTTTGTGGAAGTTGACCCCCAGGCGCGGAAAACCAAAATTCAAGAACAAGTACAGGCTGCTGCTAAAAAGCTCAATGGCTACTCTGAAATATACCCAGATTTGCTCCAAGAAGTCACTAATTTAGCTGAATTGCCTACAGCAGTTATTGGTAACTTTGACCCGGAATTCTTGAGTTTACCGCCAGAAGTAATTACTACTGTCATGGTGACTCATCAGCGTTATTTTCCAGTATTTAAAGATGAGAACAAAACCGAGTTAATCCCCTATTTTATCACAATCTCTAATGGTGATCCAGCCAAATCAGACATTATTGCTGAAGGCAATGGTCGAGTGATTCGCGCCCGTTTAGCTGATGGTCAGTATTTCTACAAAACTGATTTATCTCAGCCTTTAGAAAGTTATTTGCCCAAACTGGAAAAAGTCACTTTTCAAGAAGATTTGGGTTCGGTACGGGAAAAGGTGGAACGGCTGGGAAAAATTGCTAGCAGTATTAGCGAACAACTGCAATTATCAGCGGATGAGCGGCAGAATATCCAACGCGCCGCCTTACTTTGTAAAGCTGACCTTGTGACTCAGATGGTGGGAGAATTTCCAGAATTGCAAGGTGTAATGGGTCAAAAATATGCTTTGGCTAGTGGCGAATCAGAAGCGGTAGCAGCAGCAATTTTTGAGCATTATTTGCCACGAGGAGCCGGGGATAAACTTCCTCAAAATCTAACAAGTCAAGTTGTGGGGCTGGCAGACAGATTGGATACTTTAGTGAGTATCTTTGGGCTGGGAATGTTACCAACAGGTTCTTCAGATCCGTTTGCTCTGCGTCGGGCGGCAAATGCTGTTCTTAACATTACTTGGGCGGCAGATTTAGCTAACATTACTTGGGCGGCAGATTTAGCTATTAATTTGCATCAATTGCTGCAAGGAGCTGTGGCAGATTTTGTGGTGAAACATCCGAAAAATCAAGGTGAGAAGTTGTTACGTAATTTGCAGGAATTCTTCTTACAGCGCATCCGTAACTTGCTACAAGATGAGCGAAATATTGACTATGACTTGGTGAATGCGGTACTGGGAGAAAACGATCCGGAGTATACAGAACGGGCGTTAAAGGATTTATTGGATGTACGCGATCGCGCTTTATTTCTCCAAAGTATCCGCAATAATGGCAAGCTAGATGAAATCTACGAAACTGTCAACCGTTCTACTCGTCTGGCTTCCCAAGGCGATTTAGATAAAGTTGAGTTGTCACCATCGGCTGTGGTGCGTCCAGAATTATTTCAAAAATCATCGGAGCAAGCTTTCTACGATGCAATTGTGCAGCTAGTTCCCGAAACTAAAGCATCTCAAGAGCAGCGAAATTATCAGCAGCTAGTAGATGCTTTAAGTAAGATAGCTCCTACTGTTAGCACTTTCTTTGATGGTGCTGAAAGTGTTTTGGTGATGGATGCGGATTTGGAAATCCGCAAGAATCGTTTAAATTTGTTGGGGTTACTGCGGAATCATGCGCGGGTTTTGGCAGATTTTGGCGCAATTGTGAAGAGTTAGTAGAGGAGAAAAGAACCGCCTTGGCGTAGCCTGCGTTTTGCGCTTAGAGGCTAAGAGCGCGAAGTTAAGAAAAAGAAGGAAGTTATTAGAGTGAAAGAGGTTTTTAAATACCGTTATTGCGGTATGATGAGGGGTTGCGAAACTAGGGAATTTGTACGGCCAAGTTAGCTATGCCCATCGCTCATATTATCGGTTTGGGAAAGTCGGGAATTGCTGCTGCACGATTGTTAAAACGGGAAGGTTACTCGGTGACGGTAAGCGATCGCAATACCGCCGAAAGCCTGCACGAACAGCAACAACAGCTTGAGGATGAGGGAATTACTGTTAAGCTTGGCTATTCCCTGGAACTGGTTGGTACATTACCCCAGCTGATTGTCGTCAGTCCTGGCGTACCTTGGGATGCACCTTTATTAGTCCAGGCTAGAGAGTTGGGGATCGAGACAATTGGAGAAATGGAACTGGCGTGGCGATATCTCCAGTCTTGTCCTTGGGTGGGAATTACTGGTACTAATGGCAAAACTACGACAACGGCTTTGATTGCGGCGATTTTTCAAGCCGCTGGTTTTCATGCTCCGGCTTGCGGTAACATCGGCTATGCTGCCTGCGAACTAGCGTTATCCGAAACTCCTCCCGACTGGGTAATTGCTGAAGTTAGCAGTTATCAAATTGAGTCTTCTAATTCTATTGCTCCTAGAATTGGCGTTTGGACAACTTTTACACCAGATCACCTCAGCCGCCATAAAACTTTAGAGAATTACTACGACATTAAAGCGCGTCTGTTGCGTCAGGCGCGCCAGCAAGTAATCAACGGTGACGATGCTTATTTGCGAAAGAATGCACCCGATAGCTTTCCCAATGCTTGCTGGACGAGTGTAAAAGGCAAAGCTAAACTAATTGGCGATCGCGATGGGGGAGTTTACATCGAGGATGGTTGGGTGGTGGCTGGTGACGAACAAATTGTGATGACATCAGCTTTAAGAATGGTGGGAGAACACAATCTGCAAAATCTGTTGATGGCGGTAGCAGCAGCAAGATTGGCGGGAATTGAGAAAGAGGCGATTGCGATCGCGATCGCTAATTTCCCCGGTGTTTCTCATCGTCTAGAACACATTCGCACTCTGGCGGGAGTTGACTTTATCAACGACAGCAAAGCTACCAACTACGATGCTGCACAAGTCGGGTTAGCTTCTGTCAACTATCCCGCCATCCTGATTGCTGGTGGTGAACCCAAAGCTGGAGATGATACCAGTTGGATAGAGACAATTCAAGCTAAAGCCGCCGCTGTGTTACTGATTGGTAGCGCCGCAGATACGTTTGCAAAAGCGTTGGCTAGAGTTGACTATTCCAGCTACGAAATTGTAGAAACTATGGAGAGGGCTGTAGTCAGAGGTGCGGAATTAGCCGAGCAGCATGGTGCTAAAGTTGTTTTACTTTCTCCTGCTTGTGCTAGTTTCGACCAATATCAAAACTTTGAGGAAAGAGGCGACCATTTCCGACAACTTTGTCAGCAGCTAGCTTAGTTAGGTTCTTACCTTAAAGACCGTCGCACTGAGGCGCTGATTAAATCTACCGAAAAAGTGAGGACGAGAAAGACAATTAAAGTGGTGAAAAGACCTTTGTAGTCAAAGCTACTCAGTTGTTCCGCCAGCAAACGCCCTAATCCCCCAGCGCCTACTAACCCGACAATGACGGTAGAACGGATGCAGACTTCCCAACGGTAGAGGATGTAGGCAACAAATCGGGGCAGGGTGCGGGGTAAGATGCCATAGAGGAAGACTTGGGAATCAGTAGCGCCCAATGCTTTAAGCGAGGTTATTGGACGCTGTTCTAAATTTTCTACCACTTCCGCCATTAGACGACCTAGTATACCCAGGTTGTGCAGGGAAAGCGCGATCGCTCCGGGCAAAATCCCCGGAAATAATACAAATAGAAAGATTAATGCCCAAATGGGTTCGGGGACAGCACGAGCAACTAACAGCAGGAACCGGGTAACAAACAGCACAACATTTCCCCGGAGATCCCCCCTAGCCCCCCTTTTTAAGGGGGGTTTTAGATTCTCTACCGCCCCCCTTAAAAAGGAGGTTTTTAGATTTTCTCCCGCCCCCCTTATCAAGGGGGGTTGGGGGGATCTTTTTTCCCCAACTCCTCCCGACAACAGATTTTTTTCTCCCGCCCCCCTTATCAAGGGGGGTTGGGGGGATCTTTTTTCCCCAACTCCCCCCGACAACAGGAAATTATTTGCTGCTGGGAAGGAAAGCAAAATTCCTCCTAATCCAGCCCCAGCCATTGCCAGAATAGACATAGCCAGCGTTTTAGCAGAAAGCTCGAATAGCTGACTCAGCTGGCTGAAATCGGGTGGAAAAGCATCCTGAAACACTCCTGCCAAAAGTTGAAAGGTTCGCGGCGAATAAAGTTTAGAATAATCAGCTTGGACGTACCAGAAGGAGAATATTAGTAAAACCACAGTACCCAGAAATGACACCTTTACCACTGGGTCATTTTGGTAGAGAGGCTTTTTGCGCCCAGAAAGATTTAAGACGTTCAAATCTAGGCGAGAAGGCGCACCCAAGCGGCGACGCAGCATCGCACTCCAGAAATCGGTAGCACCAGTTAATAAAATTAAGGCAATTAAAAACGTCCACATCTGTTCGTAGCGCAGAGACTGGAGGCTGAGAAAAATTTGATACCCCAATCCACCAGCACCGATAATTCCCAGTACGGCGGCGGAACGAATCGAACACTCGAACCTGTAGAAAGCGTAGGAAAGCAAATTTAGAAAAGCTTGGGGAATCAGGCTATAAATGAAAGCATTCAGAGGTGGAACGCCGCTATTGAGGAGTGCCATTAGTGGCTGACGGGGCGTTTCGTCTAAAATTTCTGAGAATACTTTGGCAGTTATAGCACCAAAAGGAATAGCGATCGCCAGCACCGCCACCAGGGGATCTAGTCCAAAAATATTCACGAAAAACAATCCCCAAATTAACTCGTGAATTGCTCTTGGAATCGCCAAAACTCCTCTTACCACCAGCCAAGGCGATTGAGTTATTAGCTTCCTTTTTTGAGTTTTGAGTACCGATTCCCACCAAACTTCAGAAGAAAGAATACCAGCCGCCAAACCGATCAGTACGCTGAAGAAGGTGCCGCAAACCGCGTAAGCTAGTGTTTTAAAAGTGGCATCTAAAGTAAGCTGGAGAAATTCCCGGCTGAAGTCGGGATGGATAGCAGCAACCAGAAAGCGCCAAACCAGGTTCCAGCCTCCTTCGTTAATTAAATCCGCTTCAAATACGCCAGCTGAGTGCAACGACCAAACGAAGGATGCCAAAAACAGCAATCCCCAGAAAGTACGCCAGTTAAAAATGGAAGGGCGCTTGGGGAGGCTAGTTGGTTTGCTTTTGCTTGTCTGGGACACGGTTAAGATTTTGAACCGCAGAGGCGCTGAGAACGCAGAGGAATTTTTACGAATGGATATAGCATTAGTTGTTGGTTTTGTACAATTCCTCAATCATTGCGTCGGACAGTGCTGCTGCTTGTGTATCAAATAAAATACGTCCCTGTCGCAAACCGATAATTCGCTGGTAATGACTCCGGGCAAATTCTATCGCGTGGACACTGGTAACTAAAGTTTTCCCCGTTTCTACACTCAACTGGCGCAATAAGTCCATAATCTCGCGGCTGCGTTCGGGGTCGAGGCTGGAAATTGGTTCGTCGGCAAGAATAGCGGTAGGATTTTGCACGAGGACGCGCGCGATCGCTACCCGTTGCTGTTGACCGCCAGAAAGTTGATCTGTGCGTTCATAAAGCTTTTCCGGAATCCCGACTTGCGCCAAAGCTTTTGCTGCTGTCTCGACTTCCATTGGATAAATCAGCGAAGCCGCAGCTTTTAGAAACGACCAGCGCCCTAGATGTCCAGCATTGACGTTGTGAATTACCCGCAGATTCTCTACTAGATGAAATTGCTGGTAAATCGTACCAATTTGTCGCTGGACTTGGCGCAGCAACTTCGGGCGAAGCTGGGCGAGGTTGCGACCAAGTACCCTTACTTCCCCGTCGCTGGGTAGTAGCGTGCCGTTCAGCAAGCTAATCAGGGTACTTTTCCCCGCGCCGCTGGAACCAACCAGGGCGACGCGATCGCCTGCCCAAATCTGCAAGTTAATATCAGCGAGAGATTCAAAGCGTCCAAATTGCTTAGAAACGTTTTTCAGTTCAAATACTGGCGCAGATGAGTTCATTTCTCTGCTTAGTTTGCTATCCATTTAGTCATGAGATAGCGATCGTGATCTTTAAAACCAACCTTCCGATATAAGTTTTGTGCTGCTGTATTTTTCTGCTCGACTTCTAAATGGAGTGCTTGAATTCCCAGAGAAGGGCAAACAGTTTCTATAAACTGAATTACGCTCATGCCTACCCCTTGCCCGCGATAACTTTCTCGGATATAGAGTTCATCAATAAATCCATCACGCCCTCGAAATTCCAAACTGTAGCCAAAGGTAAGGACAACGTAGCCAATCGCTTCGTCGCCATGCTGGATCAGCCACACTCGTCCTAGAGAATCATCATGCAAAATATTCGCCAGCGCTGTGCGAACAATGGATTTATCAAATTTTAGGTGTTCAAACTCGTAGAACTCTCGTATAAACTGTAGGAGAGTTTCAGTATCCGATTTTTCTGCAATTTTAAAGTTTGTTTCTGTCATTTACATCACTTTATTTTGCCAATCTTCCGACCAATATCCTCAATTTGAGCATAGTTGGAATTTTGGGTTGGAATAAATTTAGTTGCTTGTAAAAGGCCGAGAATTTCTTTTTGCTCTGGTACGTTGGGGTCTAGTTTTAAAAAGGCGTTTTGCACTTTTTTAACAAAATCCTCGCCATAGCGCTGTTTAACATCGGGGTGAATTACCCAGTGATAGTCGTAGTAGGAGGGTGTCTCCCATAGGACTTCTACTTTGTTCAAATCTACTTCTTTCGCATCAACTCGCTTTTTCCAGACGCTTTCGTTGACAGCACCAGCATCAAAACTACCTACTTCCACTAATTTGATTGTCTTATCGTGGTCGCCAGAAAAGCCGACTTCGCCTTTAAAATCTTCTAGTTTCAAACCTGCTTGTTGCAGGAAATATTGCGGCATCAAACGTCCCGATGTGGAGGATTCGCTGCCGAAGGTGAAAGTACGACCTTTGAGTTGTTTTAAATCAGCAATATCTTTAAATGGCTTCAACCCGGTTTTTTTGTTAGCGATGAAGAGACTATGGAATTTCTCGTCAATATCGCGTTGCGCGATCGCTTCCGCACCTGGTACTTGCAAGCGTGCTTGCACCCCAGTCAATCCACCAAACCAAACTAAATCTAAATCCCCCACTTTAAATGCGGTGACAGCTGCGGTGTAGTCTGTGACAGGCTTATATTCTACTGGCACACCCAATTCTTTCTCTAAATAGGTGGCTAACTTGTCATATTGACGCTGCAACTTTTGCGGATCTTGATCTGGAATTGCCCCAATTTCTAGAGCTTGTTTTGCCTGATTTGACCCAGTCGCCACTGATCCAGATGGGGAAGGCGAACAAGCCCCTAGAGACAGCAACAACAAACCTGACAACAAGACTTTTTTCATATCTGATTTGAACTTCACTCTTTGCCAGAAGATAGTGTAAACGATGCTGGTAGCTTTATGCCAACATTAACGCAAGTTTTCCCATACTTTATTGTTTTATTAGGGCAGGCAGTATGCCAAAATTAACCCAAGTGTCACAGATTTAAGCAATGGTTTGGGCAGATGGGCAGCTGTTGCATGGCGGGCGATATATTATCAAACGGGTGCTGGGAGAAGGTGGCTGTGGCATCACCTATTTGGCTAGGGATAAAAAAGGGAATGCTGTCGTCATCAAGACGCTGAACGATAGAGTATTGAATAAACGCGAATTTACGACGTATCGAGACAAGTTCAATCGAGATTTTGAGAAAGAAGCGCTACGCCTAGCCGTGTGCAGACACCCGCACATTGTAAGGATTGAAAATGCCTTTTCTGAGGGGCAACTACCTTGCATAGCAATGGAGTATGTTGAGGGAGAAGATTTATGGCAGCGCGTTAGTCAGCAAGGCGTACTGTCGGAAACCGAAGCATTAAAATATATTCGACAAATTGGTGAAGCGCTAATTTTCATTCACGATAGAGGCTTTTTACATCGGGATGTGAAGCCGTCTAATATTATGGTGCGTACTGGAAAACTAGAAGCGGTGCTAATTGATTTTGGCATTGCACGAGAATTTATTCCAAATTTGACGCAGACTCAGACGCAAACTTTTACTCCCGGTTTTGCACCTATCGAACAGTATGCACTGCAAGCGAGACGCGGAGAGTATTCGGATGTTTATGCACTGGCGGGAACGCTTTACTATCTGCTTACCCAAGAAGTGCCGCTACCTGCTCCCGCTAGGGCTGCTGGCATTCCCTTGGATGCACCGCAGCAAATAAATCCCAATATTTGTAATATAGTTAATCGGGCGATTCTTCAAGGTTTGGAGTTTCAGCCAGAAAATCGTCCTCAATCGGTGCAGGAGTGGATAGAGTTGCTGACTTTAAATACTCCTACTTCTGGGCAAGAATTATCAAATATTAGCCCAACTTTAAGGCAATCTAAAGCAAGTTACACTCCTACTAACCAGAATATTTTAACTCACAGGCAAAGTTTATCTTTCGGGATAGATTACCGTAATTTACAAGCTCATTTAGCGCTAGGAAAGTGGAAAGAAGCGGATGAGGAAACTGCGGCACTCATGCTAAAAATAGCCGGTAGAGAAAAGGAAGGCTGGCTGAGAGTTGAAGATATTAAAATGTTTCCCTCAAAAGACCTTCGTTTAATTGACACTCTTTGGATAAAGCACAGTAAGGGACGCTTTGGTTTTAGCGTACAAAAGCATATTTGGGAAAGTATAGGCGGGACGAAAAATGCCAATTATGAAATTATGTGTAACTTAGGCGATCGCTTGCAATGGCGGATAAACTCTTGTTGGGTTGACTATGAGCAATTTATGTTTGATTGCGTAGCTCCTTTGGGACACCTCCCCAGTGGCTATGTTTTTTGTGAGGTTGGTTGGTGGGTGGGTTTGCTAAATCTTTTTTATCGTCTTAGTTCTTAGTCAATTGTCCGACTCCCACTCTATTTTGCTGTTGATGGGGGATGAAAAAGGAAGGTTGTCCTGTCTTTGTTGTTAGGTTAAAAAGTTGAAACCTGACAAGGTTTGATGACTAATAACTAATAATAAAATCAAACAAATAGTGAGCCATTTGTAATTTACTACAAGGCTCAATCTCTACTTTGTGTCCTTGGTTGTCTAGAAATATAGCTTGATTGTTGTCGCTGCCAAAACCACTATCCGGTTTATCGATAGGATTGGCAACAATGGCATCTAATTTTTTCCTGTGCAACTTTTCCAAAGCTGGCGTTACGATATCTCCAGTTTGAGCCGCAAACCCAATTAACTTTTGATGAGGCTTTTTAAGAGTTGCCAATTCTGCGACGATATCCGGTACAGGTTCGAGGGGTAAGTTTGTTGGAAGTAAACGCTTCGGCAATTTTTCTGCACTATACTCGGCTGGTTTCACATCCGCCACAGCTGCCGACATTATTATTACATCGGCATTGGAAAAATGCGATCGCATTTCCTGTTCCATCTCTTTTGCACTGGTGACAGAAATCGCTTGCACCCCCAATGGTACATCCCAAGCGGCGGGTGCGCGAACTACCGTCACCCCTGCGCCTCGATGCAGTGCAGCTTGTGCCAATGCTAATCCCATTTTGCCAGTAGAGGGATTTCCGATAAAGCGCACCGGATCTAAATGTTCTCGTGTTCCCCCAGCACTAATTAAAACTCGCTTCCCGGCTAAATCTCGCTTGCCTTTTGCGTGCAATAATGATGTTATATTCGGCAAAATTTCCGCCGGTTCTGCCATCCGCCCAGCACCAACGCGATCGCAAGCCAAAAGTCCGGCACCAGGCCCCACACTGTGGTAACGTTTATCTGTCAACAACTGTTGCCAATTGCGTTGTACCGAAAGCTGTTCCCACATATCCGTATTCATTGCAGGTGCCAACAGCACGGGACAACTGGAAGCTAACACGGTATTGGTGAGCAAGTTGTCAGCTAACCCATAAGCCAACTTACCCAAAGTATTAGCTGTCAGGGGAGCAATAACAAAAACCTCTGCCCATTCCCCCAACTCAATATGCAAGGGGCGTTTGTGTGGTTGCCAAAAGTCCTCATCTGTATAAGCAGGATGACGAGACAGGGTTGCCACCGTCAAGGGCGTGATAAATTGACAAGCAGCATCAGTGAGAATTGCTCGAACTTCCACCCCGGACTTAGCAAGCGTTGAAATAACCTCACAAACTTTATAGGCGGCGATACCGCCGCCTATACCAATTAGAACCCGTCTATCTGACAATTTTGGATTTTGGATACTCCCCTTATCAAGGGGGGGTAGCAGGGGATCAGATTTGGGATTGTCGGGTGATTCCATTTCGGATTAGACAAAGCTACGACGTTAACGGCGATTATCTTTGTGATGACCATCCAACCCCAATCTAAAATCTAAAATTGTTAGGCTTCATCGTAGGGTTGTAAATCCAAGAGGTAGATGTATGGTTCAATTAACTCTGGACGCTGAAATGCGATCGCTCGCAGCAAATGCCAATCATCCAACCCTTCAAAAGGATTGTTGTAATCATCTCGCTCCAAACGTACAGCCAGTTGTTCCACGTCTGTCATCGTCAGAGCCGAAATTTCCCGTTCGGAAATGCTAACAGTTGCCATTGACCGCGCCTCCCTCAACTTACACCTGTATTTGCATTGTACAGATGAAACATCCCATTTTATCTTAACGCTCTTACGTATTATTGACAGAGGCAACAAAACTTCAAGTTTAAGAAACCAAGGACGATTGGGTATTTGCTGTCACAAAATTTCGGACAACCCCTAATACTTCCGGCAGAATTACGTGTCCCATGTTAAATTCATGATATTGTACGGATACGCCCAGTGCTGTTAAAGCATCCCGCGCTTTCTGGGCAGCACTCAGAGGCACCACGGTATCTTTTGTACCATGCACAATTAATACTGGTGGATAACCTTGTTTAGATGGTTGAGAAATGGGATGTAAATACCCACTTAGAACCACCAAACCAGCCAAAGGCAAATTGAGTCCCACATCCAGCGTCATTGCGCCACCCTGAGAAAAACCCATCAAAATTGTGCGCGACAGGGGAACCCCAGTGGTACTCTCAAGAGATTTCAGCCAGTCAGTCAGCTGCGTCTTACTTTGCTCTAAGCCGTTCTGCTGCTCTTGGAAGTAGTACCAAGCTCTCCCCGATGACATTTGGGGATGAGTAGAGGGAGCATCGGGAACCAAAAACTGATAAGAAGGTAAATTCAACAACGGGGTTAAAGATGCCAACTCTTGGGCATTACCACCGAAGCCATGCAAAACGACAATTAACCCAGCTGGTTGCTGTCCCTGAGATGGGGGAACGGAAATTACTGATAGAGACAGAATCTTACTCCTAAAAAAATGCGACCGATCAATCCGAGATGCCAGCGAAGCTCTCTTCTTTTAGGATAATGTGGCGATCGCAATCTAGGCTAATCCATCCTTGGCCCTGGAGTTTGCTAAGCAGTCGCGTAATCGTGACTCTAGTAGTACCGATAGCACTGGCAATATTTTGATGTGTCAGGCGGACAGATAGACGAGTTCCGCCAGCTACAGGTTGCCCGACTTCCTGTTTCAATAACAGTAGTAGCCGATGCAAGCGATCCTCTACACGCCGATGTCCTACTATGGCTAAAAGCGCCTCTGTCTGTTGCATCCGTCGTACCATTTGCGGCAAAATTATCTGAGCCAAACGCCCAGAAGCTTCTATCTCTAGAATAGAAAACCACTTCAGGTAAACATCGGATAGGGCGTGGTATATTATTGCAGCGTTTGGTTGAGCTAAGGGATGAATTCCTTTCAGGGATTGAAATACCCACTGACCAAAGAACATGGAAGGTGCTGCCCAACCCAGCAGCACTTCGTCACCGTTAGCACAAATTGTACTCATCTGTACCAATCCCCGATCTACTTGCCAGACACCCTGCGGCACTAGGGGAATTTCTTCATTTTTTGAGTAAAAATGCAACCGACGGGTTTCGTTCGGGTCGTATTGGTCTATTTCTAGAACTGAAGAAGAAAATGGGGGCATGGCTGCAAGAATCTCCAGCTATGAAAAACTGGCGTATTATAGCCAGCCCCACTCTAACTCCTGAAGGTAAAGATTAAGTAATCACGAGATTAAGTTAATGGCTAATTGCTCTTAAACAATTAGCCATTAGCTATTGGCTATTAAATTTTGGTGCCGCAATCAGGACAGAATTTGTTGCTGGCGATGTTTTTGGCACCGCAGCCGCTACAGTAAATTAATTCTGTAGCTTTTTCCAATTTACGGAGTTCTGGCAAGCCAATCATCTGAGCATTGCTCTTGCCGGGAGCTACCATTGGGTAACAGTTTTCGTCCTTTTTGACTTGGACATCCAAGAGAACTGGGCCGTTGTGGGCGAGCATTTCGGCGATCGCATCTTTCAATTCATCTCGACTACGAACAACCATCCCCTTAATCCCGAAAGCCTGTGCCAGCAGCACAAAATCTGGCATCCCCACTTGCATATTCGAGGACGAGTAACGCTCTCCATAGAAAGCTTCCTGCCACTGGCGCACCATCCCCTGCCAGCCATTATTGATAATTACTGTCTTGACATTTATGTGATGTTGTGCAAGCGTTCCCAGTTCCTGTAAATTCATCTGGAAACTGGCATCGCCGCTGATACAGATGACTTCATCATTTGGCAGAGCTACCTTGACACCCATCGCCGCAGGCATCCCGAAACCCATCGTGCCTAAACCAGCGCTAGAAATCCACTTACGCGGGCCATTCTTCAAGAATTGCGCCGACCACATTTGGTGTTGTCCAACGTCTGTGGTGTAGTAGGCATCTGGAGCCTGACGAGTTAGTTCCACAATCACTTCTTGCGGTGCCAGACTATCGGGATATTGGGGAACAATTAGGGGATAGTCTTCCCGCCAGCGATTAATCCGTTCTAGCCATGCTTGCGTCTGGATTGGCATCCCGGTATCTGTTTCCTGACATCGGCGCAGCAAGTCAATCAAGACATTCCGCACATCGCCCACAATTGGCACTTCCGGAGCGCGGTTTTTCCCGACTTCAGCGGGGTCAATATCAATATGGATAACTTTTGCGCGGGAGGCAAACTCATCCAATTTGCCTGTCACGCGGTCATCAAACCTGGCTCCCACTGCTATCAACAAGTCGCACTCGCTCACCGCAAAGTTAGCGTAGGCGGTGCCGTGCATCCCCAGCATTCCCAATGCTAGGGGATGGTTTTCGTCAAATGAACCTTTGCCCATCAGGGTTGTGGTGACGGGGATTTGGAAACTTTGTGCTAGTTGTTGAATTTCTGGATGAGCGCCAGCTGAGATCGCGCCTCCTCCCACATACAATAAGGGACGTTGTGCTTCCCGAATCAAATTTACTGCCGCATTGATTTGACGAGGATTTCCCTTCACCGTGGGACGGTAGCCCGGCAACTTCACTGAATTCGGTTCTACTGGATAATAGTCGAATTGCCCTAATGCAACATCTTTCGGCACATCAATCAAAACTGGCCCCGGTCGTCCCGTTGTGGCGATGTGGAACGCTTCTGCCACAATCCGCGCCATATCTTTTTGATCGCGCACTACATAAGAGTGTTTTACAATTGGCAGCGTAATTCCGTAGATATCTGTTTCCTGAAACGCATCGGTGCCAATTGATGCTAGAGCCACCTGACCCGTGACCACCACCATTGGAATCGAGTCCATGTGAGCGGTGGCAATACCTGTCACCAAGTTGGTTGCCCCTGGGCCAGATGTTGCAAAACAGACACCCACCTGCCCCGTAGCACGAGCATAGCCATCGGCGGCGTGTGACGCACCTTGCTCGTGTCTTACCAAGATGTGCTGAATACCACCTCTAGCTTCTGCCCGATACAACTCGTCGTAAATCGGCAGAATTGCACCACCTGGATAGCCAAAAATATGCTTTACACCGTGACGCATCAAGCTATCAATCAAGGCATATGCACCTGTTTGGCGGTTGTTGGTCATTTGACGTGTTGCTTCTTTTTCCGAGATGCTTTGCGATCGCACTTGTAGACCTCTCACTATAACTAACTGGTTTTTCTTAACTCTTGTATCTTTTGTATTTAATGAATGATGAAAACTTGGGGGTTAATTCTTAAGTCTAATTCCTTCTATCAGTTCCTGTCGAGCGATCGCCCAAAGTTGGGGGTTGGGGGCTGGGGACTGGGTAAGACTTTTTCCCAATCCCCAATTCCCAATTCCCACCTTGCATAAACAACCAAAAACTCAGTATTTCAGCTGAAGACATTAGGTAATCGGTAATTCCCTAACTTCATTACTTCCTACCTTGCATAAACAACCAATAAGTCAGTATTTCAGCTGAAGACATGAGGTCTCTGCTTAGAATAATCTGCACGAATCGGCTGAATTTTTGTAGAAGCAACAAATATTAAGTTGCCCAGTATACAAAAGAACAATCCCTAAATACTAAGTTATGTTACAAAATGTACAGAGCAGATAAACCATCCTTGACAAAGAGAATTGCTATCAGCTCTAGAAACAGCAATGAATGACACCAGAAAATAAGCTCAATGCTGGAATATATCACAAAACCTTTATTTTTAATCCAATTTATCCCCCACGGCCATTGCTATCTCTGGAAGCCTGGGTTGGTATCGCTGCATATAGCCTCCGACTTACTGATAGCGATAGCGTATTATTCAATACCCCTGATGCTAGTATATTTCGTTAAACAGCGTCGGGATATACCATTTAACTGGATATTCCTGCTGTTCGGTGCCTTTATTGTTGCCTGCGGCACCGGACATTTGATAGAAGTGTGGACGTTATGGCACCCGGATTACTGGGTTTCGGGATTTGTGAAAGCGATAACAGCAGGAGTTTCCGTTTATACAGCGATGGAGCTAGTACCGTTAATTCCGCAAGCGCTGGCTCTCCCTAGTCCCGCACAACTAGAGGTAGCAAACCACAAACTACAAAGGGAAATCAATGAGCGGCAGCAGGCAGAGTCAAAAATCCGCTTTCAGGCGCGACTGTTGAATGCAGTGCAGCAGGCAGTAATTGCTACCGATTTAGATGGAACAATTACTTATTGGAACCGTTTTGCACAAACGCTTTATGGCTGGTCAGAAGCAGAGGTAATAGGTAGTAAAATCGCGGAAATTATCGCACCGCCCTGTGTGCGATCGCAAGCACTTGAGATTAGATCCAGCCTCCGCACTGGCGAAAGTTGGTCTGGAGAATTTTTGATGCAGCGCCGAGACGGTAGTACCTTCCCGGCAATGGTGACAGACTCGCCAATTTATAACGATAAAGGCGAATTGATTGGAATTATTGGCATTTCCACAGACATCACCTACCGTGTACAGGCAGAAGAGGCATTGCGCGAAAGCGAACAACGCTACCGGACACTTGCCGAAAACAACACTGTGGGAGTCTGGCATCTTAGCGAAGATGGCTACACAATTTACATCAATCCCACAATGTGTTCCTTGCTGGAGATAGAGGAAGCGGGAGAACTGGTAGGCAAAACCTTCCACGACTTCTTCACCCCTGAAAGCCTAGAGAAAATGGCGAACAAACACAGCAAAAGCCTGCAAGGACAACCCTCCAGCTACGAAGTGGACATCATTGGGAAAAATGGTTGCCAGCGCACAACCGCCTTCTCTTGTGCGCCCCTGTTCTCAGCAACTGGTCAATTGCAAAGCTTTATTGGAGCCTTCACTGATATCACTGAGCAAAAGTGGGCAGAAGCACAACTGCGACGGAATGTCTTTTATGACAGCCTCACAAACCTGCCTAATCGAGCTTTGTTGATGTCTCGTCTGAAAGATTTAATTGAGACTGCAAAGGAGCGTCCGGACTATCGATTCGCTGTACTATTTCTGGATTTGGATCGCTTCAAACTTGTGAACGATTGTTTGGGACACTTCCTGGGAGATCAACTGCTAAAAGCGGTTGCTCAACGGCTGCAAGAGTGTCTGCGCCCGATTGATACAGTGGCACGTTTTGGCGGGGATGAGTTTGCAATTCTCCAAGACAACATCCAAGATGTCAGTGAAGCCGTCCATCTTGCTGAGCAAATTCACTCGGCGCTAGCATCACCATTTTACCTGGATGGACATGAAGTATTCACCTCCGCCAGCATTGGCATTGCCATAAATAGAGCTAGGGTAAAAAAACTGACGATGCAAGGAGGCTTGAGAACTTCAGGAGTGGTAGCGCAGGGATACGAAGCACAGACCCAGTTAGAAAATAGCGGCGCAATACTTAAACATTCCTCTAGTTCCTCTTCACTCAGCCCTCAGCCCACCCTCTGGGAAGGCGAAGTGTCTACATTACTCAGCACTCCTCTGCTTAGAAGTGAATACAATCAGCCAGAAGACTTTCTTCGGGATGCTGATATCGCCATGTACCGCGCTAAGGGAGAAGGTAAAGCGTGCCACGTTGTGTTTGACTCAACAATGCATGAGAGAGCGATCGCTCGCTTGCAGCTGGAGACGGATCTGCGACGGGCAGTTGAGCAATTAGCACTCGATCAACAACTGAGTGACAGACCAGATGCGTATCCTACCAACTGCCAATTCCAGCTTCACTACCAGCCAATTATATTGCTCTCTACGGGTAAGCTCGCTGGTTTCGAGGCTTTGGTGCGCTGGATTCACCCGACACAAGGCATAATTTCTCCAGTCGAGTTCATCCCCATTGCCGAAGAAACTGGTCTAATTGTACCGCTTGGCTGGTGGATACTGCGCGAAGCCTGTCATCAGATGCGGACATGGCAGCAGGCAAATGGCAATAGTTGCAAATCCCTAACTATCAGCGTTAATCTTTCCGGTAAACAGTTTCTGCAACCAGAGTTAGTTGAGCAAATTGACCAAATTCTCAAGGAAACAGGTTTGCAAGCAAGCTGTTTGAAGCTGGAAATTACTGAAAGCGTTCTGATCGAAAACGCGGAAGCTGCAACTGTTAGTTTAGAGCAACTGCGATCGCGTCAGATTGAACTATCCTTGGATGACTTCGGTACTGGATACTCTTCCTTGAGCTATCTGCACCGTTTTCCCATCAATACCTTGAAAATTGACCGCTCTTTCGTCAGTAGACTGAGGACATCCGGCAATAGCAGACAGGCAAGACTGCCTCTACAGATTGTTCAAACAATTGTAACCCTTGCCCATAATTTAGGAATGGATGTAGTCGCCGAGGGAATAGAAACGCCTCTTGAGTTAGAGCCATTGCGACTTCTTGGCTGCGAACATGGGCAAGGATATCTTTTCTCTAAGCCACTCAATGCCGCAGCAGCAGAAAAGTTCATTGATTTTAGATGAGGGGTTGGGGACTAGGCACTAGGGACTAGGGACTAGGAACAAGGGGCTGGGTAAGAGTCCTCCCAATCCCCAATCCCCAATCCCTAAATCGCATCTTTCAAAACATTGCGGGTATTTTGCCACGCCCAAATGCCCACTACACTAACAACGATACTCATTGCCAGGAGAACGCCTCGCAGACCAAATTTATCCGTCAGAGGGCCTGCGATCGCTAACGGCAAACTTAGAGCAATATTAACCACATTATTCTGAAACCCAAAAACTTTGCCCCGCATCGATTCCGATGTTTGCTGGTGAATCAAAGTTTGCATCGGTACGCCGATTAAAGATGCCCCCAAACCCAAAAAAGCACTCAGTCCTAAACCGAGCCAAAGTCGGTGTGTAAAGCTAAACACACCCAAAACAAACGCCATACTGAGAAAACCAAACAACGGTAACGGTTTTTGGTGGAAGCGATCGCCCCAGTGTCCCAATATCCCCGCACCTAACACCATCCCCACTCCCGCAGATGCTAACAGAAAGCCAAACTGTTCCGATTTCAGCCCCAGCTTCTCGGAAAGATCGATCGCCAGCACCGTTAAAGCCGCAAACACCGAATACAAAATCACCAGCTGGAACATTGCATTCCTAACCAGGCGGTTTTGCCACAGATAACGCAACCCCGCTTTCAAGTCGCTTATCGGATTAATTGCTGCCTGTCGATCGATAAGCGTAGTATCTTTGATCTGAACGAACATACTAATAATCGCCGCCAACAAGTAGAATCCCCCAACCAAAAATTCTTGACTAGCTTCTCCACCCAAACTTCTAGCCAAACTCAATATAGGTTCCCCGACAGCGAACCCCACAATCAAAGAACCCATCATCGTCGTGGTGAACAGCGCATTAGCCGTCATCAAATTTTCGCGCCGCACCATTAACGGAATAGCCGCCTGTTCTGCTGGGGCAAAAAATTGCGTTACCGCAGAACTCAAAAACGTAATTACCAACAAGATGCTAAACTTCTGTGGCAACAAGGGAATTAATATTGTCAAGCCAAAGCGTAGCAGATCGGAAGCAACCATAACTTTCTTCTTAGGAAAGCGATCCACAAACACGCCAGCAGCTGAGCCAAACAGAATCGCGGGTAGCGTAAAAGCCACCATCAGAGCTGATCGCATGGAATTTTCCATTTCAGGAGCGAAGTCATATTCGCTCAGCAAAGCAATCAGCAAAACGAAGAATACCTTATCTGCTATTTGGGACAATATCTGCCCAACCCACAGCACCATAAAGGGTCGGTTCTTCAACAGAGCGTGAAATCCGCTCCCAGATGGAGGGGGGTCAGATGGAAACATAGCAATTGTTCAGGAGCTTCTTATCTACAACCCTAGTTTGCGCTCTAGAAGGTAAATTGTGCCACTCTAGTAGACACTTTTTGGTTAATTTAAAAAATTTCACAGACTCGCCAAGCATTTGCCTAAGTTCATATGCTACATGGTGCGTGACACCTTCACGGCTGGCACAGCTCATTGGGAAGCATTGCATCTATAACAGTTGGAACCGGATATAACTGACGTTGTTGCTTTATGTATAAATTCTTATTAATTTACCAATATTTGTCACTTCCTAAATTACGCAATCCTGCCCTTGACAAATTTCATGCTGTTTTAACTTTTCAATAAATACCTGAAGCCCGATCCTATGTTAAGTTAGTCACTGGGAATTTAATTCGGCTGAGCGAGTTTGTTGTCTTACATTGACAGGCATCTCTCCGAATCGAAGTCTCTACACCATCTGATGAAGTGAGATACTCCATGTCAATTTATGTAGGCAACCTATCCTACGATGTCACGCAAGAAGACCTCAGCCAAGTTTTTGCTGAATATGGAACTGTTAAGCGTGTTCAACTACCTACCGACCGAGAAACTGGTCGTCCACGCGGCTTTGGTTTCGTAGAAATGGAAACTGACGCTGAAGAAACTGCCGCCATTGAAGCTCTCGATGGAGCTGAGTGGATGGGCCGTGATTTAAAAGTCAACAAAGCCAAGCCTCGTGAAGACAGAGGTCCCTCAGGCGGTGGCAACCGCAGGCCTAGTGGTGGCTTCTCTCGCCGTTACTAAATCTTGAAATTAAGAATTTAACTCGGCTAGTCTCCCGCAGATTGGCGCTTCCACTGCTAAACTCTCTCCTTGGATCTTCTCAGGATAAATATTTTGGCAGTGGATTTTTTCTTGACACACTATTAACCTTAACGACCAGATTATTATCTCTAAATTGGAGAAGTAACTATCAACCTTAGTTAGTTTTCGATTTGGTTTCTTTTTTTTAATTAATATCAAATCCGGTGTGAGGCTTCGTGTCTTGCACCGGATTTTAATATTAGTCAGAACGCGGTGGTAGTTCAGAGGGTGAAAGCGAATCAGGATCGCTTAGTGAGGGGGAACCAGGGGCAGGTGAGGCGGCGGCACCTGGAGCAGGGGGTGATGCGGCGGTATTCGGAGCGGCAGGTGAGACGGCGGCACCAGGGGCAGGAGGAGGGGGAGATCCTGCACTAGCATCCCCAGATGCTGGCGCACTCGCAGCAGGGGGTGGAGCAATCGGTAGCGGTGGTGGAATGGGTGGAGCTGGGACTAACGTTGGTGCGGTTGAACCTTTAGCGCCTGGAGCCGGAATTAAAGGTGGAGGAGCTGGAGGAGGAGGCGGCGGCTCAAAGGTTTCAATAGTAACTGAGCGACTAATTTGTTCGCCAGCAGCATTTGTCACTTGCAAGGTAAGAGTTTCGCTACCGGGTTTTTGGCTGATGGTGTAGGGGAGACTACCAGAAGTCGGGACGTTTCCAGGTGAGGGAAGCAGTTGCACTTTTATATCTTTGCCGCCTTCTACTTTCCAAGAAATTCTAAAGATTCCCCCAGGTCTGTTCTTATTGATTGGAACAAGATATTTCGCCAGAGCCTCTTGATTATTGATTTTAAATTCTACAATTTTGGAGGGCTGAGCTTGAATTTTAATAGCATCAGTTTTTTTTGTATCTGATGGTTCCTCTTGTCCGTTGTTGGGAATTACTGCGAGTTCAAAAATGTAGTCTCCAGGTTTACGGGCATCTGTAGGTACATTTTTGCATAAGAGTCCAACTTCGATAGTACAATATTTCTTCAAACCTACAGCAATGCCTTCGCTGAAGTTATAACGCTTCAAAACACTTGTGACTTCACCTTCAGGCGATCGCCCGATTAGCTGCAATTCTTTAATTTGATCTCTGTTGATAATTCTCCAGTTGAGGAGAATTTTATCGTTGGGGGTGTTATTTGGTGGAACTGCTAATCTTTCTTGGTAGACAGGTAGGCTAGAGGAAAACTCAACAATTTTTGGAGGAGCTATCGGCTCGATTTTAATTACGTTAGTTTTTAAAATATTAGATGCTATGTCTTTATTATTTTTGGGAAATGTTTTTAGTTCAAAAACATAGTCACCAGGTTTGCGGGCATCTGTACGCACATTTTTGCAGATTAGTATCTGCCGAATAGCGCAGAAGGACTTGAGCTGATCTGGGACTCCTCGACTGAAATCATAAGATATTGGTTCAAGGGCAGCTGTACCATCAGGTGATTGACCAGTGATGGTTAGCGAGTTTAGTTGTTGCGGGTTGCGAATTTGCCAAGAGAGGCGGATAAAATCACCTTCAGCGGCTTGATAGAAATTGTCTTGAGAGCCGAATTCAATAACTTTTGGTGATGGCTTTGGCTTAAAGAATAGCAACCAAACGAGGAATGCGATCGCAGCGACAGTTCCCAACACAGTGAGCAACACCAGCAAAAACTGCCACCAAGGACGCGGCTCCCAATACAAAGTCCCCTGAGGCGCATCATTAATTAAAGGCAACTGCTGCGTATCTTCAATTTCAACGCCGAAGTTGATCAGCCGTCCGCCTCCATAGATTGGGCGACGCCACCACTTGAGCGGTTTTACCTTAATTTCCGCCGTAGCTAAGGAAAAAGGCGCTATCCGCAGCATAGTCGGCAACACTGTGTAACTACACACATCCTCCTCATCTAAACTTTTAGCTCGTACAATTACTTCCCGCGAGATGTTACCCGAATTGTTCAACCTAACCTCATACAGTCCGGCTAAACGTCGCACCTTGCCCACCAAGCTGCGAAATTCTACAGTCAGCAGGTAAGTCGGGAGAATTTGTAAGTACACCACATCCAGCAACACCAAGTCTGGATTGTTCGCAGAATATAGCCGCACGGTGGGAAAGTAAGTTCCCGCCACAGCGTCCATTGGCGGGTTCAAAAACAGCAGGATGTCGCCCTTCTCTCCGGGGTTAAGGTCTAATGCAGTGGCAGATGTTACTAATCCAGGTGAATTTAAACCCTCTGGATAGCGCACGGTATACCATTTTTCATTCAGCTCTGGACACGTCAGCCGAAAACGGTCTACTCGGTCAGAGCGGTTATGTATGCTCACCGCGACTTGCAACAGCGCTCCGGGTTGCAGAAGGGCAGGTGCAGCAGAGCTAGTAGGTGGCGAAAGACTGAAAGTAGGGTCGCTGACTCGGATAGCAGCCTCAACTGGCGGCAGAACCTGAAGTCGGCTGTTGTGTCGAATCGGAGTATCTTCTGGGTAGTGCAGTGGCGCATCAACCACTAACTGGTAGTTGTAGGTGCTGGGTTTAGCCTCCAGTGGCACCTGAAACTGAAATATAACCTCGCTGGTGGAGTTGGCACCCAAAGCCAGCCGCTCATGGGGATTAATACACCAGTTGCGGGGATAGGATACTTCATCGATAAAAATATCAATTAAGGCGCTCTGATTGCCCTTGTTACTTACGGTGACGCACAGATCGAAGTTACTCCCAGCTACGAGGGCATAATCTCCACTGGGATTGAGGATGACAGAGAGAGGATTACCAGGAGCCAAAGCCTGTTGGATAGTCTGCTGCTGGGTTCTTCGTTTGGCAGCAAGACGAATCCGGTAGCGTGCCTCGCCTGCAATTTGCATTTCTTGCACGAAGCCTTGATCTACCAACTCGTCCATAATAGCGATCGCATCCGACTGATTTGAGTCAATGCGCTCTGCTACCTCAGCCAAGCTGACATCTGATTTTTTTCGCATCATCCATTGGACAACCTGCCGCTGCTCGTCAGGCAGCGTCAGTATATCCACCATATTTAGACCGCCGGAGCCTTCTGGCTCTTGTCTCCCCGTCTCTGCCCCAGAAGGGTTCAAGTGCTGCCTCGTCATGTTACCCCCTCTACAAAAAAGTAGTGATTGGGGAGAAGGGGACTAGGCATTCCCAATTCCCAATTCCCAATCCCTCAATCCCCCAATCCCTATTCCTGGTTCCCACACTGCGCGTTACGTTGTCGCTCCACACGATCTAATTTCACCTCTGTATCATCGCTTCCACTAGCCACTAAAATATATTTCCCTGTCTGCTTAATATCAACACTATTGATCTTTTCAGACTCCTTCAAAGACTGATCGATTTTTTTTCCTTTCGAGAATTGCGGATCGCGCTTACCTTCAGCCGTCAGATACCAAAGCATCACTTTTCCATCATCCCCGCCACTTGCCAAGTAGCAACCATTAGCGCTCAGAGCCACCGAACGAACTGGTTTGCCACCGTGACCATCAGACCATTCATCTAAAACCTCACAAAGCCCCTTATCGGCAAGGCATTGTTGCATATTCCACAAGGTAATGTAGCCTTGGTTATCAGCAGTTACCAAAAGATTAGGGTTATATTCAGCACTATCCAAGCTGACAATGTAATCTTCCTGACCGCCTTTGCGGGGATAGGACACCCGCCCCCATTTGTCTTTTTCTAAGTTCCACACTACCAATTGGTTATACCGTCCGCCAATCATCAGGTTTTTACCTGCTTTCCCCACCAGCGCTAAAGAATTCACCGCAAAGTCAAATTTCTTGCCCCGCAGAGGTTGATTGTTAGGCGTGCTAATGTTATTGCGTTCCACATCCCACACCAGCACCAAGCCGCTACCGTGACCACTGAACAGATAGCGCGAGTCTTTCGAGAACTCTAAAGCCAAAACTCGGTCATCTTTTTGGTAGGAGAAAGAACTTATCGGGTTTCTCCCATTACCCAACACATCCCACAGTTTTATTTCCCCATTTTCCAATCCTGCCGCCATCAGATCGTTGTCTACAGGTTTATAACGAACAGTTCGCACCCCCTTTTCGTTTCTCCCAATGACTCCCAGCTGTTGGTTGATTAATGGATTGAAAAAGCCTGCACTTTGCCATTTAATCGTAGTTTGGTCATTAGAACCGCTGACAATTTGTTCGCCTACTCCATTGAATTGCACAGAAGTAACAGCTTCCTTGTGACCCCAAAATGGGTTCCTAGGGTTGAGCCACGAGAGCCACCAAAGCAGGAATAATAATAAAAACCCGCCTACTAACTGCATCCAAATCGGTACAACAGGTAAAACACGCAATTTTAGGATTTGAGTGTCGTTGCGTACATCCAATCTATCGTCCGACACCACAGCCTTGACTTCAAACAAAAATCTTTGCGGCAATATCCCCAACCAGCGCCGCCGCTTCTTATTAGCCACCAGCAACAACTCGGTTGTCTCACCCGGAGCTACTTGCGAACTTTCAGGAATCACCTCTAACTTAAAGGCACGCGGCTCTTCTGCGTGGACTTCAACACTCACCTGCTGAGTTAAATTGCTGGCATTGTCGAATTGAATTTTATAAGTTGCAGCGTTCGATTTCCAGTTTTTAAGAAGCCGCCAATTGGGGGATTCGGGTATCTGATGTAAAGCTGGGGTACACAGGAAGTCAATAAACCCCCCAGGACAAACTATTACCGTCCCTTGGATACTAGATGGGGGGCCGTTTACCTGTTGGCATTCGATGGTGAAAGGGTATGTTCCACTAGGAGCGAGGCCGGCGCTGGGTAATTGGCATAAGAAAATTGTCTCTGTTTTGCTGCCAGCAGGAACTAGCAATTTTCGGTCGGTTCCCTCTATCAACCAGCTGCGTTCTAGACCTAAAAAATGCAGTACAACATTCGCGGGCGATTGACTGGGATTATAAACGCGGACTGGTATTTCTATCAGGTCTGTCGGATGAGTTTTAAATTCTCGAACTGGCAGTTCCATCTGCATCGGTATAGAGCCGATTCCCTGCTCAACTGCCAGACGCAAAAGTTGTCTTTCTTCCTCCCGCAGTTCCAGGGAGAAAATGCGTACTGTGATGTTCATTTTGCCGACAAACCCTGGAACAGGTGTATCGGTAATAGTTACATAAAACTTTGTACTATCTCCTGGCGGTTTTTTAGCGCTTATTCCTGGTGAAAGGTTGTACCAGCGAGAACCTAAGTTACCATCGGTACCAGCGGCTAGAAGCTCTACTTGAAAAGTAGCAAATTGATCGCTTTCATTAGTAACACTTACTTCAAAGGAAGCTGTGTTTCCTCCTGGTTTTAATCTAAGTACCTGTGTGGAGATACTTGCACTAATAAGACTCTTCGCCATAGTTTTTTGTTAGTAATAAATGACTAATAACACAGGGAAATTACCTGAGTTAATTACGATTAATTTACAATTGGAGCTTGTCAAAAATATCTTTCATTTTAAAACCAGGCGTTTCTGGAGCGATCGCTACTACACTTCCTGCTTTTATTAACTGCGTCATTTGTCTTCGAGCTTGGGCAAAATGTAGAAGGTTAATTCCTAGTTCTTGGGCGGTACGGATGGTTTCTCGCGATAGGAGAAGCTTGTCATCTAATCCCCAAGCTGCTGACAGTTCGCCAATTACTAAAATGATTCCTCCCCCATAACCTATTTGAATTTGCTGATTATTCAATGTAGGTAGCGCTGCAAATAAGAAAGGCTTGGTGCGTAAGGGGTGATTTCGACTCAGGCGTTTGATATCTTCTAGAGGTGTTCCTAGTTGTTGGGTGATAGCCATGACACTTTCTATCAGGTTTATGGCATCTGTGGGAGCATCTACTAGCAGAATACCGCCTGTATCTAAATAATTCCTCAAAGCTTCAAATTCTTGTTGGTTCAGATAAAGAGATCGCTTACCAGTTAGGTAAAGTAAGTCATAATCTGAAATTTTAGAGTCTGCTAAAGTTACTCGTCCAATTGTATCTTCTCCCTGTAAACTGGGGTAAAGAGCAGCAACAGAATCTAGCAAATAGGAAAGATTAGTAAAACTGCGTTCGTCGGCGGGTTGCGATCGCATTATATGGGCAACTCGGATAACTGCTGCTGGACGCGATCGCGCAACTGTTCGGTAGCGCAAATCTAAACTATTAACTGTCGGAAAAAATACATCCTTGGGACTCTCTAATTGTTCCGCCTCTGGTTGCAGGAGAATTCGACACAATTCCACTTCCAAATCACTAGGCGGAGCCATTTTCTCGTCAATTCTAAAAGTTTCCCTTTCAAATTCACGCGACTCTTTTCGACGCAATTTCTCTGGATCTACATAACTAACCACCAAATAAACCATTTGGGGATTTTGTGCCATCTCACCCGACACCCGAAATTCAATTGGTTCGGGAACTACAATCGGATTTCCCATTAAATCTATGGCAATTCCCGGCTGAATTTGCAGCCAACGTCCATCCCGGAATTGCGGTGCTACATCTGCTGGTGGTGAAATCAAATGTACGCCTAAACCAGAGACAATTCCTGGCTGATTCAAGGACTGATAATGAATATTTTGGCGCTGTCGATGGTACTCATGCGATCGCCGCCAGCGGTCGGCGTTCATTAGTAGACCGTCAGTGACGTTTAAGCGCTCTAAGGGGTTGGTGGATGGTGGGGGAAACATAGTTGCTAAATTGCTAGTTGCTAGTTGCTAATTGCTAATTGCTAATTGCTTTTTTATTACCATTAGCCATTAGAAATTAGCGATTAACCTGTTTCGATAGTAAGTTCGTAAGTACAGAAAGCTGGTTTTTCTTGTTCAATAATGTGGCGCACTAATCCTTCGTCAATTTGTTCTGGTCGGTCAGGACGCAGACGTACAACAAAGTGATAGGGTCGTCCGCCACCAAGCATAGAATCTTCGCTAAGGTGTGTTTCTCCTAATACAAAACCTCTCCCAAAGATTTCTTCGATACAAATATGTTTCTCAGCTTCTTGGGGTATGTGGTCGTCTAAAGGTAAATCTGTGTAGAGATGCAAATAGTGGCGCAAACCCCGTCTTGTCCCGCGCCAGCGGTAAAGTTCCACAGCTTGTCGAATTAGATAACGCTGCCGAGTCAGGCTCCAGCGGGGGTTCATGGGCCAAGCTACCCAATGAGCGAGAAAGGGTAGCATCGCCGCAGGCGCAGTCAAGGGGTCTAGGTAAGCCCACAAAGCATCCATAGACTGCACTGCGGGTTCAAAAGTCTCCTCAAAAATTTTCAAGAAGCGACCAATAAAGTCTACTTCTTGATAGAGTGCTGGCAAAAAATTCAGGTAGAGACTGCGAGGACGTATATAGAGGTTAAAAACGGCGGATTCAATTTGTTGCCTGCCACTACCTTCTTCTACGTAGTAAACATAAAGACGGCTCTGATAATCAACTACTAGGGTTTCATCCGTCGCCAAAGATTCATTATTTTCAAAGAAGTTTGCTGGAACTTGGAAGTATAAAACTGCATCCATCTGCTGACCGGGAGCAATTTCGTGTCCTTCCATACCGATACGACACCACTGTGGCGGGAAGCCCTCAATTTGCAGGTTCACTTGTAAGTTACGCCTTCCCAAGTTTTCTAGCTGTACAACCATTTCACTTGGTTCTTTGGGATGCACAACCAGATCGCAACTGGTAACTTGCCTGCTATTTACGCCGCCACTCATCAACTGCGGACTATCAAAAGCATTTCCCACGGGCGCGATCGCTTGAGTGATCTGCATGGGGGTGAGTTGCAGGCGGAGAATTTTACTGTGGGAAGTGCTTTGAGTCATGGTCAGAACTGAGTAAGGAGCAGTGAGGACTAAGTGAAACAGTAAAAGAGTTAGGAAGAAGTATGAATTTCAATTTTTCTACTTTTTCCTGTGTTGCTTTTAACTTTCCTTGTTCATACTCATGCCTCATTTGTGATACATTAATCCTCCTTGCACTATAAGTTGAGGTATTTACTGGATAATATTCACGACGTGACCGGAACGCAGTTGATTATTCCGCCAAGAACAGACTAAACCGAGGGGGCCCGGATCGATGACGGGGTTTTGGGGCAATGTTCGCACCCAAGTTTGTTCCTGCTTACGCAACTCAAACAGCTGGACAACACCTAAATAACGCACACCGGGGATTTGCTGGAATAAGGTGACAATATCTGAAGGATAGACGGGACGACCGAAAGGCCAGCCTGTGCCATCCATGCCTCCGGTAAGTGGATTTAAAAAGCGGTACAAAGCGACGCGCAATTTTAAGAGAATGTCTTCTTGGGCGCGGGGATTTTTGTATTCTGGCTCTAGTGCGACTTCGGTTTGAACTGCGACTCCGACATATTCGGGTGCTTGCAGTTGTACGTGAACTCCCAGTAGTCGGCGTTCGTCCAGGTAAGCGTGAATTTGTTCTTTGAGTTGGGGAGTCAGGGAAAGTAAATCCGGGTGAATGCCAACGCCTTGCGCGATCGCATCTGTATTTGCTTGCGGCACCAGCAGCATCCGTACTGTCCCGGCTTGTTCGCTGGTACTTGGTGGCAAGCACAGGGTGCGGGCAACGGCACCACCACCAGCTTGTAGCGTCAGTACCTCGAAGTCTTCTGGGGTGACGGCGCGATCGCGAGTCCGGAGCATTGCAGGCACTCTGATTACCGCATCTTCCAAAGATTCGGCATCGGCTCCATTGCGGGCTGGTGTATGATTTATTACTCTGGCAACGTAGGGAAGCGCTGACTTGGGTACGGTAATTGTCCCCCGTTGGACATTTCCTTTACGACCGCCGCCTGTGCGGTATGCAACCATGCGAATCACGGAACCTTTGGGAGGTACTGCGCCATATTGACGTTCTAGCGATCGCACGTCTGCGGGGATTGGGGTTTGGGCATTCAGCATTGGGGATTGGGAATTGATCGCAGCCCGTCCCCAGTCTCCAGCCGTCTGCGTTCTAGCACGCAACTGCGTCTGCTGCTGAAGGTGGGCTGGCTCTCGAATCAAGGGGCCAAACTGAACCAACCCGGTACGCGAATCGATGGTGTAGTGCAGATCCTGGGAACCAGATTCGGCAAAATCACTTACCTCTGTCCAAGCTTGAGGTAATGCTCCCGGCGGACTCACCAAAATGTATTCATCTTCCCGGCGAGTCAAGATGGGAACCCCCTGCAATTGGAAAGTTTGACCGGGCGAACCGTCACTTTCTCCCAGAAGTTCATTTCTAATTATCTCACTTTGAGAAGCACCCACGCTGCCGCCAATTGCTCTGGCAGACAAACCCACAATCCGGGGGGAATTACTGTAACCTGGTTGCGTGGTGTCTATATGACTGTATACGCAACGCAGCCACCGCCCCTGATAGGTGAGGAAGTGGGACACGGGCCAGCGCTGGGGCATATGCAGGACTACATCTGCGCTTTGGATGGGATTGCTGCCAGTGCGATCGATTTCGCTAAAACTGAATCCTTTGGTGCTATCATCTGATTCCTGCAACAGAACCTGCTGCCAATAAGCACCATTCCAAGCTTCCCAGCGACGGGGAGGAGCCTCCGGGTTAATGCCAGTAGAGGTAGCTGCTTCGCCTTTGAATTTGAGTGCTAGAACATTACCTTCGCACTCGTCCTCTGGATTGAACACCAGATAAAAGCAATTTCCCGGATCGGGTTGGTCGTCAAAGATGGAGAGATTTGTACCCGCCCATTCGCCATTAGGACGGAATGTCCAGAGATTCGTGAAGCGATCGCGCAACATCTGGGGTGTATCTTCCACACTCTGCGCCGTCAGAAAGTGGCGGATGTTAGGCTTACCAATCACCAACGGACGATCGGTGCTGAAAACAATCGCCGGATCAGTTTCTGTCCGCAATGTTGCCAACTCCACCCCAGATGGAATAGTGTACGGTTCGGGCAGTGCAGCACTTAGATAAAAAGTCAAGTCTGTCTGAGCCGGAACCGGAGCTTGCAGGCGAACCCCTAATAACTCTAGAAAAGCAACATAGTTGCGACGGGGAACCTGATTAAACCGCAGCAACATTTGGTCAGTCAGCCAGGCAAATAGCTCAATCAGCGTGATTCCAGGGTCGCTGGGGTTGTAATTCGTCCACTCCGGACAGTAGCGAGGAATCCGCAGAATGCACTCATCTACTAAATCTTTGAATGTCCGATCGTCTAAATCGGACTTCGGTAACTTCGGTAAAAAATCAAAATCCATTATTAATAGTTAATAGGTAATAGGTAATTGCTAAAAGTTAAGAGGCGAAGAATTAACACTTAAGAGTTATTAATTCAAAACTGCTCATCTTTTAACTATCATTTCCCCCGTTCAGGTAGAAAGGATAAACCAAGCTCCCACGATCGTAACTGCCCTTAGCGTGGTACTCAATAATGATATCCACACGGCCGCGAATCGGATCGGGTTCAGTACGCACCACATCCAGAACTATGCGAGGCTCCCACATTTCCAGAGCTTCCTGTACGTGAAGACGTAATAGCAGTAGGGTTTGGGTGTTCATGGGCGCAAAGACCATTTCCGACAGACGCGATCCAAAATTAGGTCGGTATACCCTTTCACCTATCTGAGTTTGCAGGATAATCCGAATCGACTCTTCGATGTTGCGCTCTGCCGAACTGAGTTGAAGCCCTCCCTGTACGTTCACCCGTAGTGGGAAAGACCAGCCCGTACCCAGGTGGCTGTGCTGCCTATCAGTTCCTTCTGGCATACAAGTGACTTTTTGCCTAGCATCGCAGTCACTTTACTCTAGCTGCTCTTTCCAAGAGTATTCGCCAAAAGTCGAGTTACTCTTAACAACGCTTTAGAATTACTAAGTTGTAGGTTGGGTCACAGGAACGAAACCGAACACAGTGCTGGGTTTCGTTCCTTAAAAGGGGAAGTCAATACTTGGAAGAGAATAAATCGCAATTAGCGATTAAGGGATAACTAATACGGTGGCTCCCGTGGCGATAACAGGTAAAGAAATGGGAACTGGCACGGGGGCGGGGGGAGTGACTCCCACAGCCATAGTACCCATATGAGCTACTGGACGACCGCAAGCCAGGACGGTGACAGAACAAGGCATAGCTAGAACGCCAGTGGCTATTGTCGGGCCTGCGACGGCATCTCCCATACAAGCTATAGGCCGTCCCATAACTAGCACGGTTGGTGCGCCTGGGCCAATAATGGGACTACCGCCAGCGACATCACCGATTACTGCTACTGGTAACATGGCAATCTTCCTTCTGCTAATGGGGCTAATTGCTATTTGGTTGATTGTGGGGCAATTTTTTATGATTAGCCATTAGCCATTAGTAGCGATTAGTAGCGATCGCGCACTATATCACACCATATCAACAGTTAAGTCGAATCAAAGGCGCTGTCATGCTAGCTGTGGCAGCTGCCATAATCGCCACCGCCGCACCCGCTTGCAGACTCAGCGCCGCCGCAGACTGCACACTCACAGCCGCACCAGACTGCGCCGACAAAGCACCGCCAGATTGCAGAGACAAAGCCGCACCAGATTTCATAGTGGCAGCACCCCCAGACTTCAAGTCTAAGATGCCGCCTGCTTGAACGCTTAACTTGGCTGCGGTTTGCAATTCTATGCCAGTAGGAGCCAGTTTTATAGCGCTAGGGCCTGATTGCAGCAAAATCTCCATTGGTGCGGAAATACTAATTTTTTGCACCGCCTCCATTTTGATACTATTGGTCATGTCATTCATCAGCACCTTCTGACCGCCGCTGGTTGTGATGTCTAACTTCTTACCTTGATCGTCTATGAGTATCTTATGACCCCCCTTAGTCTTAATTTCGATCTTCTTATTCTGATCGTCTAGGCGCACATAATGACCGTCAGTGGTTTTAATTTCCACAAATTTGTCACTGTCATTCATGTGTAATTTATGACCGCCTATAGTCTCGACATAGACACCAGCTTTGCTGCTGTCTTTATCCTCTTCCACAAACTGCATTTTATGCCCAACACGGGTTTTAATAGTCCGTAAGCGTACCTTGCCTTCACCTGAGATACTGTTATCGACTGTTTCCGGCGGCGCATCCTTACCGTTCCAAACCCCACCAATAACATAGGGGCGATGAATGTCGCCGTGTTCAAAGGCTACCAGCACCTCGTCGTTAATCTCCGGCAGACAGTCGAAGCCGCGAGTGGTTCCTGCTCCCACCCCCACTACTCTCGCCCAGTTGCTTTCGTGGGCGCTGGCATTATCTTCTGGAGTTAGGGTAGGAAACTTTACCCTAACTCGCCCCCATTTTTTCGGGTCTTTGTTATTGGTAACAATCCCCACTAACATAGTTTGTCCCGGTCGCAGGCGAGTTTGCGGAGATAGAGTTGTCAGCAAATCTCCTCCCCGCAAACCTCTGACACTAAACTCGGTACTGTAATAGCGGTCTTGATAGTTTTGACGAGTTTCGGTGACGTAATATTTGCCGCTATACTTTCCCATACCTGATAGTTCTACTACCCGTCCCGGTCGAATTCGCGGATCTCCCTCAGCTTTTGCATCAGCATAGACAAATTCTCCGCTTAGCTCGTTATACAGGGCTTGAGCTATTTTATCAGCTTCCTTTTGGCTGTAGACTGCTTGATCTACCACAATCATTTTCGGTGCCTGATTCTCTAGCCCGAATTTAGTGCTAGTGCTTTTACCTTTGCCGTGTTCGGTATCAGTAATTACTACATCTGATTGACTATTTTTACTGGATGTAATTGCTGTTTTGTTTTGGTAATCCCAACCCCTCACTTCTACAGCACTTACCTGTTCAGCGCTGGTGACTCGTACCTGAAAACTATGTATTTCTTGCAACCACTTAAGGGTTAAAGTATCGCCTGCTACAGGTTTGCGGAAATGCAGCTTGCTATCTTGTACAAATAATTCAAAGCCATGCCGCGCCGCCCTTTCCCGCAGAAATTCCATGTTGGTTTGATTTTCTTGGAAAACATAGCCAACCGGATCTCCAAAACCATAAGGGCCGCCGCTCTCATCAATTGTGCCAGCGGTCATCCCCACTTCACCGATAATCTGCCGCACAATGTCAGTATCACTCATGTTTTGGAAAGAACGGTTATAGCGTCCCCGGTGCAGGCGGTGAGATACGTCGTAACCGCGAATGATAACGGGTGCCTGGGATTGACTAGAAAAGTGAGTTTCGATCCCAGTGATTTCCCCTTTGAGAATATCTCCTCGCTGTGCCTCATCAAAGTCTAAATCTTCTGTGGTGCTGGAGGCTAAACCGAGCTGGACAGATTTACCAATTGTAAAGAGATTGTCGTACTTCCAAAGCTGCTCGGAGTCGCGACCTGGAAAGTAGTCATTGCGGACGACTAAAGTAAACATTGCCGGGAGATGGAGGCTTTCTTCGACGGAGATTTGAAGAATATCCTCTGCCAATCCCGCCGGAGCATCCTGTCCGTCAATTTTGATTAGGGGACGAGATATGTAACGGATGGTATTTTGTGGCATTTGTATACAAAGTGTAAATAATTTTTGATTTTAAATTTTTGATTTTGGATTTAAGGCTGAAGGGGAATCTTTTTTATTTTGGTATTTGAACCTTCGGGGCGATATGAACTATTGTGAATTAACCCGCACAGACATCAATCTAAAATCTCAAATTCAAAAAAGGAGCTGAGAGCCAGCTTAAAAGAGTCTCTACGTCCTCGCCAATCCTCCAAAGGTCGAATCCAAAGCTTTTTTCTTGTGGTTCCGGATGAAGCGATCGCTTCATGCTAGCAAATGTAAGCTCACAGGCTAGAAGCCTCGATACTCAAAGAACAAAGCCTACCAACGCAACGGCTAATACTATCAAGCCGTTGCGTTGGCTGGCGAGAGTTTGTTTAGCCGCGACTTTAGTCGTCGGACATTTTTACTACAGGACTGTTATCTTCGATACTCATCTCCGCAGTCACCGATCGCCTGATACAAATCCCGCGACTGTCCCAGGACAGCATCAATCTGCTGATAATCTGAGTTATCTAACATCAAATTAAATACTCTGGCGTTGTCTTCTAAATGTTGCGACACGCTTAACCGTGCGCCGACAATTACACCTGCGATCGCTGGCTGATCTAGAATGTAACGAACCGCTACATTAGCAATACTCACTGCGTGTTTTTGGGCAATTTGCTGGAGAGTTGAAAGTAGTTCTTGAAATAAGCTCCAACCACCCCACGCATCTACCATGTTTTTATATTTTCTCAAACTAGCTGTGTTCAGTTCTCCCCCTCGCGGTTCCGGTTTCCCCACATATTTTTCTGACAACAAGCCGCCGCAGAGCGTACCATAAGCAAATAGTTTGATATTGTTTTCTTGACCAAACTGCACCATATTTACTAAAGGACGGCGGTCAATTAGAGAAAACTGCACTTGATTGGAAACGATTTTGATTCCTGCATGAGTAATAATTTTTACGTGTTCCGTATCAAAGTTTGTTAAAGCCAGGTGCTTAATTTTACCTTCCTCTTGAAGCTGGGTCATGTACTTGAGCGCTTCCAAGTAGTTTTCATCCCGGTAATCCCACCAGTGAAACTGCATCAAGTCTAAGGAATCAACTCCCATTCTTCGCAGGGAAATATTAATGTTATCTTCTACCAACTTGCGCGTCATTTTAGTTGGTCTTGGCACCCATTTTGTGAAAGCTTGTAAGTTAGACAGCGCCTCGTTACCACGGGTTTCTACCAATTGCCGCCGGAACTCGCCAATAAAGTCTTCTGCGGGGCCGTAATGGTCTGCCAAATCCCAAGTTGTAAAGCCTGCATCCATGTACTCAAACATACTTTGGATGGCGGCTTTTGAGTTAATTCGTCCGTGAGCGCCTGATACTTGCCACATACCATTTAGTACGCGGCAGATATTCAAATCTGGGGTAAATTGCAGTCTGCTTGATTCAGGTAGATTCATTTTGACACTTTGTTAGTTGTATGATACTGCCAAGATTATTGTAACGCCCGGAAATTAATGTCCGCGCTAATAGCTAAAGTCGGTTAAAACCGACTCTGATTTAGTTTTTTAGTCGGTTTTAACCGACTTAAACTATGAGCTAGGGGTTTAAAGCCCTGGCGGTCTGTGGGCAGAAGAAAAATTTTTAATAGGTAGATTGACATAAGAAACATTATTTACATAATTGTTCATTTAATTAACTTAATTTATGACAATTCAATGGTTGGGTGCGATACCTTTCTAGAGGTATGGCAATGCCATGTCCCTATGGAACGTTAGAACCGCAATATATTTCACCCAAAAAGGAAACGCAATAAAACAATAAATTTGAACCCTTCAGGTTTGCACGGAAAATTCTTCTGGATCGATGTCCCAATTGATCCAGCGAATCGCTGCACGAGCCGATGTAATATCCGGCGGTACTCGCATAGCATGAATAAAACTTGTGCTTGGACAGGTCATTTTCAGCAAGTGAATTGGCTCTTTTTGAGGAGCATCATCATCATCATCAAAATCGTCAGGCTCGAAACCATCAATATCAGCATCAAGTTTTAGCAAAGTATATTCTTGCCAGGAATCTAATTCAGTTGCTTGTAATTCTTGACAGATTCGTGCATAGCCAATGCCCTGAATTAATACTCGACGCAGTTCCGCGTTGTCTTCTTCTAAAAGCCATTGCGCCTGCCATTGATGGGGATGCAGTTTGCCATATTTTTCAGGCAATTTCACACCGTGATAATAATATCCCGTATGCCATCCATCGGCAAACTGAATCGCGGGTTCTCCTTCGGCGTGGAGGAGGTTTTGGCTGTCCAGGGAGATTTTAGTAGGGCGATCGCATACTACACAAACCTTCTCAAACGGGAAAATCAAACCACAATGCTCGAAAAGCTGGTTCAGACAGTCAAATGCTTCCTGTGTCTTTTGGTCAAGAGTGACACCTAACGAAGAAACATAAAATTCAGTTGCGTAGATTTGCTTAAAAATCTCTGTGGGGGTTAGTGGCTCGATATCATATATAAAAAAATACCTGAAATCAGCTCCGATGAGTTCTGGAGAGTTATCAATTAATTCAGCCAACTCCCACCATGCTTCTTTGTCTCCTGCTGTCTGCTCTGGTGCTATTTCGCTCCGGATACACTTCCACAGCGCTTGACACGAAAGTGCTTCCAAAATCCTCTGGAGCGACTCTGATAGTGTCTCTCCCCACACGATAAGAGATTTCTGCTTCCCAAATGTTTGTTCTTCTGGTGTATTGTCTAGTTTGAGCAAGTTGAATAGTTGAGTACACCCCGCGTGTGGACTACGGTAAAAAAGAACTTCTGGTTCTTCTTTACCAATCGTTGCATAGGCAGATTTGATAGCATTTTTGGCTTCTTGAAAATCGATCGGCTTCGTGAAGAGAGCGCGCCGCTTGCCTAGAAGCGATGGCAACAAACTTAGATTAAAAATTGGATTGTTATAGAGACTCAGTTGGGTGAGGTTGGTTAACCTAGAAAGCGGACTCAAATCGGTAATTTTATTGTAATAGAGATTCAGTTGAGTGAGATTGATTAACCCAGAAAGCGGACTCAAATCGGTAATTTGATTACTACCGAGATCCAGTTGGGTGAGGTTGGTTAACCCAGAAAGTGGACTCAAATCGGTAATTTGATTGTAATAGAGATTCAGTTGGGTGAGGTTGGTTAACCCAGAAAGCGGACTCAAATCGGTAATTTGATTACTACCGAGATCCAGTTGGGTGAGATTGATTAACCCAGAAAGCGGACTCAAATCGGTAATTTGATTACTACCGAGATCCAGTTGGGTGAGGTTGGTTAACTCAGAAAGCGGACTCAAATCGGTAATTTGATTGCCACCGAGATGCAGTTGGGTGAGGTTGGTTAACCTAGAAAGCCCACTCAAGTCGGTAATTTGATTATTATAGAGATTCAGTTGGGTGAGGTTGATTAACCTAGAAAGCCCACTCAAATCGGTAATTTCATTGTAATTTAGATCCAGTTGGGTGAGGTTGGTTAACCCAGAAAGCAGATTCAAGTCGGTAATTTCATTACTGCTAAGATCCAGCTCAGTGCAGTATAAAAGTATCAGAGCCGCTTCATTGCAGTCAGAAGTGCCAGCTTCCTCTAACAGCACATCAACTGTATTTCTTGCTGCTTCTGAGAGGCTATCTTTGTGCAAACACCAGTCAGCAAAGCTGTTAAAATTTGGGGTTTGGTTTGGCTGTGGTTCAGACATTCATCACCTCTTAACTGAGATTTGTGTTTCTTAGTTATGTGTCAGTAACCAGCAACTTGTTAAGAACGCCAGCCTTTTTCAGCTTGTTCTAACACATAAGCGGAGACATCTTCTATCTGCTGTTGGCTTAAGCGGTCTTTGTAGGCGGACATATTGTTTTTGCCGTTGGCGACAATGGACGCGATCGCATCCGTTGAATCATATCCATTTTTTTTTAAAGCTTTTAGTTGCAGATTTTTCCCCCGTCTAATAATATTGCTGCCATTGATATGACAACCAGCACATTCGACGCTGAAAATTTTGGCACCATTAGCTGTATCTGCCGCTAAAGCATTTGGAATAAATGCAATGGTCAGCATTAGTACCATCAATATCGCGATTTTCACTAACTTATTCAACATTATTCCCCTAATCTTTAGCTAAATTAAACTACTTTTAATTATCCGTGCTTTCTCCATCAGATGATTCACTATCTTGCATTGCTTCCTGAAGAAACAGCATAGCCAATCTGTTGTAGGTGCCAGCACCAATAAACTGCGGATAAGTGTGAGAACGGCTATATACCCATACCACATCTTCACCGTCAAGAATTCGGATATCTTGAAACAAACTTTTGCATTTTGGTTGAAGAGACTTAGCGGTATTCAATGCGTCTGTCCATCTTTCAAACTCTTGGGAGAATCCCGGCGTTATTACTCTAAACATAACTTTGTGCTGCTGGGCTTTCTTAGTTTGTCATTTCTCAAAGTGACTCAAAGGAAGCCGAAAATCCTTCCAGGGTTAAACTCTCGTCTTGGAAGGCTTCCGCGTCCCCCACATCTTCAACGTGGTATTCCATGAAACGCTTACCATCGGGCATTTTTTTGGAAGAAATACAATTATTTTGATACTTGTCTGCGATCGCTTTAAATTCATTTCCATGTCTTTTCCAGTCATCGCCTGAACAGGTGACGGTTAGCAGCCACATAATTTAATCTCCATTAATATTGTTCTGATTGCAGTACACCCTGTAGATGTGGAAGGGTATTTTACTGCTGGGGTGCAATTACTTTGGCACTGTTAGTTGAGTTATCCCAGACTATCCAAGCCAACTTATTGTCTAAATCATCTAAACTATTTGTGACCTTAAAATATATTTTTTCTCCGTTCTTAGGTTCAACCGCAAAGTCGGCTTTTTCAGCGTAGACTACTTTAAAGCCTTTGTCTCTAAGACAATACATTGCCCACGCTTTTAGCGAGTGTTTTTCTGCCTCAAATTTTATCGGAGGCTTGGTAAATATTTCCTCGATTACCTTAAATAGCTGCTGCACTGGTTTAACTCCCATCAGGCACTTTTCTTATCATCAGCGACAAAGGTAAGACTTTCAAGCTTAAATTTATTCTGGATCGCAGCGGATCTCGACGAGAAACCCATCTGGATCGTAGAAGTAAATGCCTCGTCCGGTAGGGCGACTAACCGGGCCATGATCGATCTGCACTTGATTTTGCTTTAGCACCTCGACTGCGCGGTCGAACAATTGCGGATCGATGTCAAAGGCAAGGTGATAGGCGCGGGTAAAGGCGCGATGGGGGTTTTCGTCTGGCGGTGACAGTTCCGGTTCCCAAAACAGATCGATGACGGTGCCATCTGGGGTGACGAAGTTGGTCACTTTTCCATCTGTCACAAGCGATCGCAATGTTGCGGGAACTTCTTCGCCTGTCAGTTCGTGTAAACCAAGTATAGTTCCGTAGAAGTGACGGGAAGCTTGCATATCTTGAACGTTCAAGGCTATGTGGTGTACTCGACGCAGATTACCTGGGGTAAGAGCAATATTCTGAGATTGAGGGCTAGAAAGCATGGTAGTAATCGCAACCTTTCATTACTTAAGATAGAAGCTAGACTTTTATCTTTAATTTTATTATTTTAAATTAAAAATTAATTATGCAGTTTGATTATTCTCTAGATTTTAAAAATATCAATTTTCGCTCCCACCCTGAACTTTATCGAGTTGGCAAGGGCGAACAGGGAGTGCTTTTGGTGGAGCCATACAAAGCCGAAATCCTTCCCTATTGGCGGTTTAAAACTCCGGATATCGCTAGGGAGTCTAGCGAAAAAATCTACCAAATGTTTCTGGATTATCTGGAGCAGGATGATTTTATTGGGGCGGATATGGCGCGGAAGTTTTTACAAATGGGTTATACGCGATCGCGTCGCTACGCCAATCATAAAAGTGGCAGAAAATATAAGTCAAATCCTCAAAAAGAAGATTCTAAAGAAGCTCAGCTTGAAGCCAGAAAAGATATTTTACCAAATGAAGTAGACCCGGTGAAAGCTGAATCGGCGGCAATATTCAAAGAAAAATGGATGCAAGCCAAGACAAATGAGAAGTATTTACAGCTTTTAGCCAAGCATAAACAGATGTACGAGCAAGGATGAAATCGAAATAAATCCCAGCGAATAGAATTCGCAACCGCACCAACCAAGTCCGCCTGCGCGGATAGAGACTCGTGTCTCTACAAATAGATTTAACACCTGTGTATGCAGGTTTTTTTTCTTACAGGGCAATTCTAGTTTCCCCAAGGTAAAACTTTATCCTTTATGTCAGTTCAAATATTGACACACAATCAACTGAACTTTTTCGGAAACCTTTTCTACATTGGTGTAGTACACAATTAGTTTAGCAACAACAATCAAAATGCGTATTCATCGTCAAGCAATACTATTTGTCAGCTTATCTCTGACAACCTTGGGAACAATTACTTCTGCTAATCACGTCATAGCTTTATCCCAATCTTCCGCGTCAAGCCAAACAGTCACAACATCACAGAAAATCCTAGCCCAATCAACGCAGCTTCCCTCTAAGTGTGTCTACGACACTAGAAAAACAGTGCAAACTGTGAAAAGTCAAAAGGGAAAGGTGACTCTGGTTGCTAACAATTATGTAATTGTTACCGAAGGCGTTAATGGAACAAGATTCGTTACTTGCAATCTTCCCGATGCTTTCAAAACAGAGGGAAAAGCAATCGTATTCAGCGGTGAAATAAAAGAAATCTATCCTAATGAACGTTTGGTGGGTACACCGTTTAAAATTACAGCGATCGCATCCAGCACCCCAACCCCAACGCCAACTCAGTCTATCCAAAGCTTACCAAATGGTGACTACAGATTTTGTAGCAAATCGCCTTCAGCGGACACAGGTAACGGAGATACAGGCTATTGTTATGTATTCAATAAAAGAGGAAATCGCCTAGTCGGAGACTTTTACGATTCCAGGTCTTTGGGCGAAGTAAGCGCCTGTGTTAGTGGTACGCTCAACAATAAAACTGTTCGCGGCGAAGCTATAGAATTGGTAGGAGATATTGGGAACCGCAATATCCCGCCAAATTCACGAGGAAATAGGCTGGTTAATTGGGATAGCCAAGGTTATTTGAAAGTTGCGAGAGCCACTCAAATTGGTAGGAATGCTACTACCGGGAGTAGAAAAATTCGCTATCGCGATGCTGTACTCAAATTAGATGGTTTTTATCGCTATAGCCAATCAGCAAAAGGCGCACCCACCAACTGTATTAACCGCTAATCAAGGTTACTTGTAAAAGTAAGCGATTGAGAATGCGATCGCTGTAGGTTGATTACAACAAAACCCTACCATTTTAAGCAATGGTAGGTTTTGTTGCTTCAACCCCACCTAAACTTTTATTTTTTGATAAATAAAAAGGAGGTACCGCAGCACAGGTAGCCTCCTTTTTATTTACTTAATCTGGTCAGGAGCGATCGCTTATCCTTGAGGCGGTAACAAAACCGTGTCAACGACATAAATAACGCCATTGTCAGCTTCGATATCCGGTGTCACAACCATCGCAGCATTTACCTTGACTCCGCTAGAAGCATCAATGTAAAGGACTTTTAAGTTTTAATGATGTCGTCCAAATTACATTGAACCAAAACTCGCTCCCCCTCCACAGGATAAGGTTTTGAGGCAAAGAAGTATGTCTTTAGAGAGAAGACAATAACTAACAATTGTTACTTTTATTACACTAGCGCTGGCATAAGTATGCTATCAATGACGTGGATAACGCCGTTGTCGGCGAGGATATCTGCTTGGAGAACCTTAGCGTCATTGACTTTGAAGCCACCGTCGATTTTATCAATTCCGACAATGCCGCCCTCAACTGTTTCAGCGGAATCTAGTTCAACCAAGTTGTCGGTTCTGACATCGCCAAACAGAACGTGATAAGTCAGAATTTTCTTGAGTTTGGGGATGTCTTCCATCCAAGAAGTGATGGTGTCAGAGGGAATCTTGGCAAAAGCTTCATCGGTGGGTGCGAAGATGGTGAAGGGGCCAGGACTTTTGAGAATATCTAATAAACCAGCAGCTTCAACAGCACTCAGCAGGGTTGTAAAAGATTCGGCGTTGGCGGCAGTTTCTAGAAGGTCAGCCATGTGTTTTGATGATTTCTAAGTATGTGTCCTGTTTAGGGATACAGGTTAGAAGAGCAAGAGCGCATCTTTCTGGAGTTGCAAGTGAGATTAAATTGGTAACGATTGCAACTACAACCGCATCCTAGAAGGGTGGAACCGCGTAAATTTTGTTTGTTTGGCCGCGATTTTATACCGTTTTTCAGTTGGGTGAAATATATCGCGGTTGTTTTGTTTTCGCCACGTTGGTAGGGACATGGCAATGCCATGTCCCTATAGATGTATCGCACCTGATGGAGAATTGCTTTAGTTGTCGGCGCAATAACTCAACTACTGGAACGAATACCGCGTTGCTGGAGTTGCTGAATAAAGAAGTCTTCCAGGGAGGGACGAGAGAGGTTCATGGCAATTAGCTGGGCGTTCATGATGCGGAGGCTAGCGAGAAACTCTTGGGGTTCGCCTTTTAAATGACCGTACCAACCGTCATGGTCAAATTCTAGATCGGGTACCCAGCGTTTGAGTATATCCAGGTTGCCGCCTTTGCCTTTGACGTGGTAGGCTTCGGCTGTACCGAGGAGGTCGTTGAGGGAACCGCCGCAAATTAATTCACCTTGGGCAAGGATGGCGACGCGATCGCATATTTGCTCGACTTCCGCCAAAATGTGACTATTGAAGAAAATTGTCTTGCCTTGCTCTTTGAGAGATAGAATAATCTCTCGCATCTGGTAACGCCCCATTGGGTCAAGTCCAGACATCGGCTCATCTAAAAATACCAGTTCTGGGTCGTTGATTAACGCCTGAGCCATGCCAACTCGTTGTAGCATCCCTTTAGAATACTGACGCATCTGCTTTTTCCGGGCGGAGGCTTGGGCTAATCCAACTAAGTCTAGCAGTTGGGGGATGCGCTGACGTTGCACTGAGGCGGGGATTTGAAATAACCCGGCGGCAAACTGCAAAAACTCCCAACCTGTGAGAAAATCGTAAAAATAGGCGTTTTCTGGGAGATACCCGATGCGTTGCTTAACGATGCGATCGCCTACAGGTTTTCCCAGCAAGAATCCCCGCCCAGAAGTCGGGCGCACAATGCCCAGCAGCGTCTTCAACAGGGTAGTTTTTCCAGCACCATTTGGCCCTAGCAAGCCAAAAGTTTCTCCCTGATACACTGTCAGAGTGCAGCTTTTTAAGGATTCGATTTTTTGATTCATCCAGAAGCCAGTGCGATAGACTTTTCGCAGTTGAGAAGTTTGCACCACTGGTTCGCGGTTGACAGTAACGAGTTCCCCTGGTTTATCGACAACAGTATCCATATCTATATCAATGACATATCGTAGCTGTGGCAACTAAGTAGATTAATTCCCTATTTTGCCTGGTTTCATATCAGTTAAGAATAGTGTATGAAGTTAATAATATTTCGAGGTAACTTATGGATCGTTCAAAAATAGTTGCAATTGTCGCTGGGGCGATTTCTATAACTCTAGCTCTTGCCTACCTGCTGCTGGTACAGTTGCTAGACTTCCGGCGGGAGATGATACCTGCACCTGTCAGTATACTGCCGCAAGCAGTGCTTGCCCAAATACCAGTCGATTTGGGTGTAGAAATCTCGTCTACACCGTCTCTACAACCGAAAGGTAATGTCTAATCGCAGCTATGGCATCCTAGGAACGGGTGCGTTGGGCGGGTACTACGGTGCTAAACTGCAACGTGCGGGGCTGGATGTGCATTTTTTGCTGCACAGCGATTATGAACACGTTTGTCAGCATGGTTTAGTTGTGGAGTCTCCAGACGGCGATTTCACCCTGCCTCATGTAAATGCTTACCAAGATGCTGCTAAGATGCCACCTTGTGATGTGGTAGCGATCGCTCTCAAAACTACCCAAAATCATCTTTTACCTCAGATGCTACACTCTGTTGTCAAAGATGATGGCGTTGTCTTGGTTTTGCAAAATGGTCTGGGTGTTGAGGCGGAAGTTGCCGAAATTGTCGGTTCGCAACGTGTTATCGGCGGATTGTGCTTTCTCTGCTCTAATAAGGTAGGCGCAGGACATATCCACCACCTTGACTATGGCGAGATTAAGCTTGGTGAATATACGCCCGATTATAGTCCCGGCGGGATAACTGGGCGAATGCGTCAGATTGCCAATGACTTTGAGAATGCTGGTATCTCTATCCAACTCGCTGAAGATTTGCTGCTGGCGCGTTGGCAGAAACTGGTGTGGAATATTCCGTACAACGGTCTTTCTGTGGTTCTCGATGCTACCACAGACGAGTTGATGGCGGATAGTCACACCTGCACTTTAGTTAAGCAGTTGATGGATGAAGTCGTGGCGGGTGCTAAAGCGTGCGATCGCATTATCCCAAATAGCTTTGTGCAAAAGATGCTCGATTACACGCTGAAGATGAAGCCGTACCGCACCAGCATGAAAATAGACTACGACGAAAAGCGACAGATGGAAGTAGAAACGATGTTTGGCAACCCGCTGAGAATTGCTAAAGCTGCGGGTGTTAATTTGCAGCAAATCGCTATGCTTTACCAGCAGCTAAAGTTTTTGGATGCTAAAAATTGCCACAATTAGAGATTTTCTTGAGCATATAGATTCCCATTATCTAACCATACATGATATTACAAATAAAACAAGCATCAAATAATATTTAATCATGAAAAAACAGCCTTTGGAAAATCCAATTTTTACTGTCGAAAGCGTTCTGTCAAAAGCAGAGTGTGCCGAGTATATCGCCCTGAGCGAGAACATTGGCTATACTCCTGCTGGTCTCACTGTAGGACAGGATGAATACCTAATGGCTCCATCAGTCCGAAATAACGATCGGGTGATTTTGGATAATGAAGAGCTTGCAGAAAATTTGTGGCGTCGTGTGGAAACTTATGTTCCCAGAATTGATAACTGGTGTGCAATTGGGCTTAATGAGCGCTTGCGATTCTACCGATACGATCCGGGTCAGCGCTTCGCACCGCATCACGATGGTGGTTATTGGCGAACAAACGGCGATCATAGCCGATTGACTTTTATGATTTACCTGAACGAAGACTTTGAGGGAGGCGAAACTCGGTTTTTCTCACCCTACGTTTCTATAGTTCCAAAAATGGGTATGGTGTTGTTCTTCATCCATGAACTAAAACACGAAGGCGCACCCGTCATTCAGGGTCGGAAGTATGTACTGCGATCGGACGTGATGTATACGTATTACGATAATCTTCAAGCTGTGTAACAAAAGCACAATATACTAAGAACTTCACCCCCTCGCCGCTTCTACTAGACGAGGAAGGGGAGACTATAAACCTCTTGTACGGAGTCGATAATTATCCGGATTCATCTATGTTCATCTGTGGTTAGATATCCTAGTTTAGGATTTCTGCAAGAAGTCTAATATAAAAGATAAAGTTGTTTATGGATGTCCCTTTATTATCAATGACCCTGCTCGTCAAATTCTTGTTGGGGTGCGTTTTTCGGTGAGGCTTCTGTCAAAGGTTTGACGACGCGGGCGATCGCTTCTTGTACAAACGCCTTCACAAACTCATCTTTGCGATTGAGTTGAAACTGTCGCTGGACAACTTCGGTAATGCCGCCGTCACCCCAATCTTGATCGTGGCGGAAGTATTCAATGAAACTTTTACCAGCAATGCGGGTGAGGTAAGCTGCGGTAACGCCTTGAACTGCTTTCCCAATCGGATAGGCGGCGACACTCAGTTGCAGTACCCTGGAGAGCAATTCTATCGCTCCTTGAACTATTCCCAAACTTGCCAAAGTTTTCCCTAGAGAAAGCGCTAATTCGCGCCCCCGATCCATATTCAGTTCGCAACCGTAAATTTTGCCAATTTCTACTACCATTTGGGCATTTACGGCAGCAGTTGCCAACAAATCTACCACTGGCAAGGGAGTAACGGCGATGACACCTGCACCAATCCACTGATAACGTTCTACTATTTTGTCGGCTTGTCGGCGGCGCTGGGTATCAAGTAGTCGTCGCGCTTCTTCTCCCAGTCGCTGAGATTGCAGTAATATGTTGTCTGCTACCAAGTCTTCACCTTCGGCGCGGAGAACGATTGCCATGCGGCGGATTAAGGGCATGACATCGGGTTCGGGTTGAAAGGTTTCTCCGGTTTCCAATTTTGCTGGTTGAGGATTGGCAGAAATTGCAACGACATCAGATGTGGAGATAAATCCGCGTACTCTTTCTCGGAGACGGGCGAGTATGGTTTCTTTGTCGGTTTCTGTGTAAAGATCGGTTTTGTTGAGGATAAGAAGCGATCGCTTGCCAATTTCCGCTAAAGTTCGCAGCGGTTGATATTCCGATTGTCGCAAGTCATTATCTACCACAAACAGCAATAAATCGGCTTCTGTTGCCAATTGTCGCGCCAGTTGTTCTCGTTGCGTTCCCGCCACACCCGCTTCTAAAATTCCTGGCGTATCCGTGACCAGAATTTCCCGATTTAATCCTTTCAACTTGAGAACGTAAGTTTCCCCTACCTCTGTTGTACCCATTGGCGCGTCTACTCTGCCCACCATGCGCCCAATTAAGGCATTTACCAGAGAAGTTTTACCAGCGGAACCCGTACCAAAGACGACTACCAACAGTTCCCCACGAGACAAGTTTGCCTCAATTTCGCGCGATCGCTCTAGTAAAGCCTGCTTAGATACCTCATCCTGAATTTGCGCTACCTGCTGGCGCACAGCTTTAAGAGTTTCCTCAGCTGCTTCCGTCTTCGCTTCCGGGACTTTCGGAAGTCTGCGGCGTGATGAGCGTTTTGGCTGCCCAAACAAATTTACATAATATATAAATGCGCCAATTATCGCCCCCAACAACACAATCACCAACAATAACAGCAGATTCGCCAGCAGGGGGGCTGTGAAGGAGATTTGAATATAAAGCCGATATAGAGAGTTTATCAGCCACAGCATCAGCCCCAGGATTAAACTGAGGCCAACTAATAGCGTTAATAAGCGCGACAAAGGCATGAAGAAGTTTAGTAATTTACTTTAAATTTTAGAAAAACAGCGGCGCAATCAGAGCTGTCAGGAAAGCAAATTCAGAATTTACACGGATCTTCTTGCCACACCCTACTGCCATAATAAGCCTGAAACTCAAAAAGCAGGTTATAGTATCAAGCATTTCCCTAGGCAAATAGTCGGTGGTGATGGATGTGGAATAGGGGATGACTTGTGAAAACATGACGCTTGCTTAAGCAACTTACCAGGTAAACATACCTTCGTATCGCTCACAGGAGCAAAATCGTGACTTCTAAGCGTGACACCAGAGAGACTCAGCTACCCTTAAGCAAGTGGATCGCTCAGTTGAGTCGTCGCCTAAGTATTAGTAACAAAATCAGTTATGGATATGCGCTTACCCTTGGCATTGCCGTTGTAGGAACAACTGCCGGATTTACCATTGGAGATTCCTTTGAACGAACGGCTAGAGAGCAAGAAGAACACGCTCACCAAGAAATACGTCTTCTGCATCGCTTGCAAACGGGCATAATACAGGCACGAACGCATCAACAACAGTTCATACCTTTGATGGATGAACCAGAAAAATTCCAAGAAGAATACTCGCATTTTCTGCACCATGCCGCTGAGATTAGTAAAGTATTTCTGGAAGTCAAATCTTTTGAAGAGCAGACCCCTCTTAAAGACGATCCCAATACTGAGGATATAGAACAGTTTCTGCAAACCTACGAAGATGTACCAGAAATTTACTTTCAGCAGATAAACCAACTTTTAAAGCAAATCGATCCGCTTAATTTAAAGCCAGGGGAAATTGATGCCGCCCAAAAAATACTTTTAAAGTTTACGAATAGCCCTGTAGCACTTAAATTTGATGGGTTCTCAGATGATCTCACAGAGCTAATTCAATCCGCTTATCAGGAGGACGCGCAAGCACAAACTGCCCTAAGTTCTGCGGAAACGATTCGAGTGCAGATCATTGCCGCAAGTATATTTTTATCAGTTGTATTCGCTGCCCTTTGTGCTGTTTTTACGAGTCGCGCGATCGCACATCCTATTCTAGCAGCAACATCGGTTGCTGAGCGCGTCACCAAAGAAGCAAATTTCGACTTGCAAGCACCAGTTACAACAACAGATGAAGTTGGAGTTTTAGCCAATTCTATCAACCAACTGATTCAACAAGTCAAGTGCCTTTTAGAAGAACAAAAAGCTGCCACACAAACCCAGCTGCTTCAGAGTGAAAAAATGTCCAGCCTTGGAAGAATGCTGGCGGGAGTTGCCCACGAGATAAATAATCCCGTTAACTTTATTTATGGCAACATCATCCATGCTAGTGAATACATTGACGAACTGATAGCACTTCTGGAAACCTATCAAAACGAAATTTCTAATCCTTCCCGAACTATTCAACAGCAAGCCGATGAAATTGATATTGAATTTCTCAAAGAAGACTTGCCTAAGCTATTGCAATCAATGAAATTTGGAGCAGAACGCACTAGGTCAATTGTTCTCAGTTTGAAAGATTTCTCTCGCTTAGATCAGACAAAAGCCACCTTTGTAGATTTGCACGCCTGTATCGATAGTACGCTGCTAATTCTAAACCATCGTATCAAGAATGAAATCGCGGTACAGAAAAACTACGGCGACATCCCAGCAATTGAAGGTTATACAAGTTTGCTATATCAGGTATTTATGAATTTGCTGAGTAATGCGATTGATGCCTTGGAAGAAGTAAAAGGGTCGAAGGAAATTGTCATCTCCACAGAACTCATAGACAAAGACTGGGTTAAAGTAAAAATTTCTGATAATGGTTCTGGCATTGCTCCAGAAAATCAGGCGAAAATATTTGATACTTTCTTTACAACGAAACCGAGAAGCGTTGGCACTGGTTTGGGTTTATCGATTAGCTATCAGATTGTCGTAGAAAAACATGGTGGTAAGTTGAGCTGCCTTTCCCAATTAGGGAAAGGCACAGAGTTTGCGATCGCTTTACCCGTCAAACATGAACCTAATAAAGCACTAACTTAAGCAATTATCTGCTATTAGTTAGAGGCGATTGCCTCCGAAAAGTGAGACATTTGAAAAGGTGAAAACTGAGTACAAAGAAAGATTATGGGACTTTTCGACCAAATTTTGAATGCCATCGACGATCCGAATCAAGCTGCCAGTCCGGGACAGATGTCTGGTATTTTCAATACCGTGCAGCAGGTGAGTAATAGCTACGGTGCCGATCCTTCATCCGTTCAATCTGCCATGTCGATTGTCGGAAACTATGTTCGCTCTGCTTTACAGCAAAAGCAAGCTACCCAAGGCCCTGAGCAAGCGGAAGCCTTCGTCAATCAATATAGCGGGTCTTCTCCCAACCCTCAAGCCGTAAACGCCCTTTTTGGTGCTTCTCAGGTGCAGCAAATCGTCCAAGCAGTTTCTCAAAGGACAGGATTGAATGCTGGCATGATTCAGCAGATGCTGCCAATTTTGGTTCCCTTGGTGCTAAATTTCCTACATACTGGCTCCCATACTCAAAGTGGGCGCGGGTCTAATCCTGTGCTGAGTGCCTTCTTGGATGCTGACAGGGATGGGGATGTCGATATCTCTGATGCCATGAGCTTAGCCGCTCGCCATTTCATGCGATAGTCAGGCGATGGTAAGGTAGCGATTGTCTGGAATGTCAATCCCGCAGGAGGCTAACTGCTTCTATTCTTCTGGCTTTTCCTCAGAACTGGGACGCCGGATGTAAGCATCCCTTGGTTTCCCATACCGTTGTCGCTTTTGTGAACCAATCTTAGGTTGCTCCTCGGCTTTTTCTTCAGGAGTTTTTGCAGGGCTTATCTGCGGTGCTACATCATCTTTGGCTTTTGACCAGGAAACTACCCAGCCTCCAGCTAAACCACCAATCGCCCCAATAAAGATACTTAAAGGTACTGGGTAGCCTAGCAAGGAAAAGCTAACCAGGAAAAATAACCAATACTTCAATGCCGATGAAAAACCCGCTGAAATTCGCGCAGTGCTTTTATTAGTCATTAGTTATTAGTTCACGGCTAATGGCTAATAGCTAATTGCTAATGGTAATTGACAGTTATATCCGGGAAGTCGCAGGCAAGATGCCTGCGCTACTATTAGCAATTAGCTATTGAGTGCTAACAATTTAATTGTGACTCCCAATCTTGGGTTGTGTCTAAAGTTTTTACATAAGGTTGTTCCGACTCGGTGAAGGGTTCAGCTGCGGCTTGTTGTTTAGTCAGTAGGTCAGCGGTAGCATCAGAGACATCTCCCGTGCGAGAGGAAACGCGACCTTGGCAAACTTCCATCGGTGCGGTGCAGTGGAGAATTGAAAGAGGCAGCTGGTGGGAATTAGCCCGAGCGATCGCATCTTGTCTCAACTTCTTTTTATCGTACTTCGCATCAAGAATTACCGACCAGCCAACACTTGCCAGCTTAATTCCCAATTCCAACAAGCGGCTGTAAGTCTTCTCGGTCATTTCGGCTGAGTAAAGGTCTGCTCCACCTGGCTCGTCCAATGGTACGCCCGCAAGGTGTTTTCGCACCGCATCCGAGCGAATGTGAATCGCCCCCGTGTGCCGCGCTAGGTGACGCGCTACGGTACTTTTACCAGAACCTGATAGTCCTGACATCAAAGTTAGTTTCCCTTGGCTGGAGCCGCTTTGAGCGGCATACGCCGGAGACGGCGATCGCGTATATTCCCAAGCCAGCTGATAGTATTTCGCCGCTGTCACCGCAGCAGCTTCCTTCTCGGCGGCGGGAACAGAGGGATCGTCCAACAAGAAAGAAGTCACCTTAGCTCTGACATAGGCTTGACGGCTCAAGTACAAAGGTAAAACCTGCAATCCTTCCCAATCGCCAATCTGCTCCACATAAGTATTTAGATAGGCATTGCCCAGGTCAGGACGCGATCGCGCATCCATATCCATCACCGCATAAGCAATGTCAAACATCACATCCACAAAGCGGAAAGGTTCATTAAATTCAATGCAATCAAACAACAGAATTTTGTCTTGCCACAAACAAATATTTCTTAGATGCAAATCCCCGTGGCATTCCCGAATCCAATTATTTTTAATTCTACTGGCAAAAACTTCTTCACCAGAGGCAAAAAATTTATCTGTATACTGCTGAGTTTCCTCGTAATGTTCCTGAGTTTGAGGCCCACCAATATAACTGGCAGTTTGCCGATAATTCTCATCAATCGCATCGCGAACCTGGGGAATTTCGCCAAACTTGCGAATATAATCATCCGTATGGGCTTTTTCATGGAATTGGGCGACAATCCGCCCCAAATCTTCCATATATTTTTCTGTCAGTTCGCCCCGCTCAAACATATTGCTAAATAGCCCTTCCTGCGGAAACTGCTGCATTTTTAGCACATATTCCACTGCATCAGTACCGCCTAACTGATATTTTTCCCCAGCCTGACTAATCGGCAAAATTTCCAAATAAATTTCCGCTGCACCGCGCTGATTCAGCCGAATTTCTTCCTTACAGAAATGGTGCCTTTTATCCAAAGTCGAGTAATCCAAAAAGCCAAAATTCACTGGCTTTTTAACTTTATAAACATAATCGCCAGTCAACAGCACATAAGAAACGTGTGTTTGAATCAGTTCAATTGGTTCTATCACGGGGTGCGGATAAAAACCCGGTTGCAACATCTGCTGAATCAAAGGGGGAAAAGAATTCTCAGTCATATTTTTTGCGTTTTTAGCGTCTTAGCGGTTAAAAAAAAGCCAGGGGTTAACCCCTGGCTATACAGATTAACGAAAACTGAGATTTTGCACCAGCATCAAATCGAGGTGCCTCAATCTTCTCATTCCAGGGCTGAGCCTGGGAACGAAAGCTGGGAGGTGCCTCCCCCCTGTTGCGAATGGTGCAAGATGTCAGAAAAACCAACCTCAATTATTCGGATTGGGTTGCCTCTTCAGTCTCTGTCTGTTCAGTGCTGATTTGCGGCGGGAGAACGCTGACAATTACTTGATCTGGCTCGCCTGAAGCTGTAACGCCTGGAGGCAAAACCAGTTCATTGATATGCAAGGCATCACCAACCTGCATATTAGAGACATCAATTTCAATTGAATCTGGGATACTTTCAGGCGCACATCGCACTTGAAGTTGTGTAAGCACGGGGTCTAATAAGCCGCCTTCTTGCTTGACACCAGCTGCCTCTCCCACAAAATGCAATGGCACCTCAATATCCAGGTCGCCATGAGCGGCGACCGCAAAAAAACTGAGGTGGTAGAGAGAGTTTTTCCAGGGATGCTTCTGGACTTCTTTTAGCAGGGTCTTACCACTCCAAGAGATTTCAGGAATGTTGAGATCGATCAGAGTGTTGTTAACAGACGACTCTCTGAGTAAGACTTCAGCCTTTTTGACAGGCAAGGTCAGGGAAAGGGATTCAGTTCCTTTGTGACCGTATAAAACTACTGGGATTAACCCACTGCGACGAAGCGCATTTGGCTTGCTGCCTTCGGGTCGCTTTTGACATTCAACTGTAACTTGCATTTTCGTCGTTTGTTAGGTGTTCAGGGAAAAAGCTAATTGCTAATCGCTCATAGCTAATTGCTAATTGGTGAAGTCTTCCGATTAGCCATTAGCTATTAGCCATTAACTATTACCTATGTGATGTCACGGGTGTGCCGTTGGCGTGTAACAGCGCCCGCTTGGGACCGTGGATCGGATCTTCTACTATAATCGTTTGATCGCGGCTAGCGCCGAGAGAGACGATCGCAATGGGGACATCCATCAACTCTGCTAGGAACTTCAGGTAAGAAAGTGCCTCTTTGGGTAAGTCTTCCAGAGTGCGGCACTCAGCGGTCGATTTTTGCCAACCGGGGAGGGTTTTGTAAATCGGCTGACAATTGGCAAAGTGACGGGCGTTGCTAGGAAAATCTTTCGTCGTTTCGCCATCAATCTCATATGCGACGCAAACTTTGATTTCCTCTAGTTCGTCCAATACGTCCAGCTTAGTGATGGCAAGACAGTCCAGACCGTTAATGCGGACAGCATAGCGACCAATCACAGCATCAAACCAACCGCAGCGGCGTTTGCGTCCTGTTGTGGTGCCGAATTCAGCACCGCGATCGCATAACATTTCCCCTACTACCCCATCCAGTTCCGTAGGAAATGGCCCTTCTCCCACCCGTGTTGTGTAAGCTTTCGCCACCCCAATCACGCGGTCAATCATTGTCGGCCCTATGCCAGTTCCCACGCAAGCTCCACCTGCAACTGGGTTCGAGGACGTAACGTAAGGATAAGTCCCGTGATCCAAGTCTAAGAGCGTTCCTTGAGCGCCCTCAAACAGAATATTTCGCCGCCGCTGAATGGCATCGTAAATTTTCAGGGAACTGTCTACCACATGGGGACGCAAACGCTCAGCGTACTCTCTGTACTGAGCAATCACCGTCTCTGCATCCAACGGCGGTAAATTGTAAAGCTTTTCTAAAATGACGTTTTTGTACTCAATTGTCCAGCGCAGTTGCTTTTGCAACCCTTTTGGGTCCATCAAGTCTAAAATTCTAATTCCCGTTCTCTCCGACTTATCGGCGTAAGTCGGGCCAATACCGCGCCCGGTCGTGCCTATTTTATGAGTACCCCGACGCTCCTCGGATGCCTGATCAATCATCCGATGATAAGGCATCGTTACATGGGCAGTCTCGGAAATCAGCAGATTCCGGGTGGAAATATTCAGAGCTTCCAGCTGATCGAGTTCTTCTATCAGCACCTGCGGATCGATGACCGTACCACAGCCAATAATGCACTCGGTGTCAGGATACAAAATTCCAGACGGAATCAGGTGCAGCTTAAATGTCTGACCCTGCACCACAACGGTGTGTCCAGCATTGACACCCCCTTGGTAACGTACTACGACATCTGCTGACTTGCTCAGTAAATCGGTTATCTTACCTTTGCCTTCATCGCCCCATTGGGCGCCAATCACAACTACGTTAGCCAAGGGTTTATTAAAAGTGCTAGAGTTTTCACAAATTACAATTATTAACAGATAGTGATATCGCTGTCAATACAGAGTTAACAATTCGCAGTCAAGCGTCTGCCTTCATTAAATGCTTGTTAACGAAGCTCTTGGCGGCTCTGCCTCCCGATTCTTGTTGCTTGTGTTGCAAAATGTCAAGCTCATATCAACTAAACCGCAAACTAGTAAATAGAAGAGAATCAAATGTCTTTATATGCTGAACTACACCGCCATCTAGGCGGTTCGGTTGTACCTCGCGTTCTCTGGCGATATTTCCATCGCAGCGATCGCGATCTGGCGCAACGGTTTCCTGAGTATCCTGAGTTTGAGGAATTTTATACGCGCCCGCGCAATACTCTTGATGAGTATTTAGAACTGCATACGCTGGTAGAAAGTGTCCAAACAGCCCAAACGCTGCCTTACTTTATCTATCGGCTGATTCGGGGTGCTTACATTTTTGAAAATTTGGCATATTTGGAGTTGCGCTATACGCCTTATCTCCGAACACCAGACCATTTGAGTCAGTCAGAACGGATTGAGAAAATGGCGGAAATTGTCGATATTGTAGGCATTTCCAGCCGAGTGCCTGAGTATCCCATTGTCACCAGCCAAATCTTGTGTATGCACTCGCGGTTGCCTTATGAGGTGAACCGGGCGATTGTTGACTTGGCTTCCCAGGCTAAGGGGTATGTATGTGCGGTGGATATTGCCGGGGGAGATGCCCACTTAGCCGAGCGTTTGGATGAATTTGTGGGATTGTTTGAGTATGCGCGGAGTCTCGGTATTAAAACCACCGGACACCTGTTTGAAACTTCATCTGGCTGTTATCCCCAACTGCTACCCTATTTGATGCGAATTGGTCACGGCATCCAAATTCCCCTAAAGTATCCTGAATTACTGCCCGAAGTGGCTCAACGCAATCAGTGTTTGGAAGTTTGCCCGACCACGTACCTGAAAACAGGCACGCTTGAAGATATGCGCCAACTGAAACTGGTTTTCGACCGCTGTTTTGACGCTGGGGTAGACATCGCCATCTGCACCGATAATGCTGGCTTGCACAACGTGCGTTTGCCCTTTGAGTATGAAAATCTGCTGACTTTAGATGTGATTGGTTTTGACCAGTTGCAAGCTTGTCAAGAAGCAGCTTTCCGCCATGCCTTCGCTTGGCCTTACGCTCAGCGTCCCGCCTCTATTTTGACAGGGTTGCTGCAAACTGAATCCGGCGATACTTTAGCAATTGGTGGGTAGGAAAAAGACCTAACCCCTAGCCCCTTCCCTTTCAAGCGAAGGGGAAATTAAAACCCCTCTCCTTTTAGGAGAGGGGTTTGGGGAGAGGTTAACACCCTTGTAGGGAAGAAGTAATCATTGGAAAAAGGAAGAGACAGAATTACCGCCTTCTGCCGCTTGAACCAAAACCGCGACTGCGGCTAGGAGCGCGCGATCGCCCACCACTGCCAAAACTTGGGCTTCTCTCGGCACGGCTGGGAGTAGATCTATTAGAACGGCGCAGAGTGCTAGTACCGTAACCTGATCCTGTAGCCCGACCGCTTCCGGTTGCAGGTGTTCGGCGCACCGTTGGTTGATTGTATGAAGGCGATCGCAAGCGTCCAGTAGTCCGGAGAACTTGACGATTACTTACAGCTGGTGGCGGCGCTTGGTAGCGAGTTTGGTATTGCTGAACCGCTTGCCCATAAGTGCTGCCATATCCGCCATAGCCTCTGAGAACTCCGCCTGGTTGGTAAACTGGCGGCACATAGTAACGCGGAGAAAACAACAAGCTGCCCACAGCTTGACCAGCCAATGCTCCTGCAAAAGGAGTCCAGAAGCTAGGTTGCTGACGCACGACTACGGTTTGAGGTTGACCTGTTTGTGGGTCGGTTCGAGTTTCGGTAACGTTGTGAATGTATTCAATTTTGAAGTCTTCTGGTATGTGTAGAGATGCCTGACCGTTATCCATCTTCAGATAACCTTTTTGTCCAGACTTAATTTCTTCGTCGGTCAGACGAGCCATCTGCAAATCTGTATTGCGATAAACAGACGGTGTGCCAGGAGGGGTATTGAGCAACATTACACTATATTCCCCATTGGCATCATTGTAAGTAGCCTGTTGTACGGGATATTGTCCCTCACTTAATCGAGTTTGAGCGGACGTTGTGTTGAAATCCCGATTTTGAGATTGGGTAGGAGGAGGTGTTGGCGCACCACAAGCTAATGTGGTGAAACACAACGTCATGGTCATTAAAAAGATGGTAAATTTTCGCAACATAAACCGGGATAATGATTTGGGATTTTTGATGCAAGGATTTTGGATTTATAAATTTCTATTTTTAGATTTGGGATTTTGGGTAAATTGTTATACTCAACAATCTATAATTTTTCCCATCAACCCCAATCTAAAATCCAAAATCGATTAGAGGGGAATCAGTTCTGGAAAATACTCCAACAGTTGATCGCTTGACAATTCATCGCCCAACTGTGCAGGAGAAAAATGAACTTGAATAGCCCGCAATTTTTCCTGATAGTGGACATTTACCAAGGCTTTTAAACCTTGTTTGAGCGCATCAATATTTGCCAGGTCAGTTTCCAATTGCGGTACTTCACCCTCGTAAGCCACTGTAAGCATTACAATCAAGTTCCGGGTTACAGGCAATGATAACGGTTCATTTCCCCTGCTAGGATTTTGACTGAAATCAGGTTCGCTCAGATAGCGTTCGGCAGAGTCAGTGAATAGTTCATTCACATAGTCTCCGGCTTCACCTTCATCCCAGAAAACATCGCCTTCATTCGCTGCTGATTGCCAGTAAATATCGTTTTGTAATAAATTCTGGCAAATTTCAACCAATCCTTCCCCTAAGATTGTAATATCGCCGTCGGCTTCGACTGCCTCCCTAGCGGCACGATTGAGGACTCCCAGGAGAGGCGCAACCTCTGCACCTGCTAGATGGATAAATATACGACAGACCGCAAAGCGGGTTTTGCCACTGATTCGATTAAAGCGATCGCGCCAAGAAGAAGTCATGACTTGCCACCAACTGCAAACAATACTCACCTGAGTATATTTTCTACTTTAGGGGGCGCGTCGCCGATAGCCTTCTACCAAGAGAAGCAAATAGACCCTGGCGAATGTAATTCGCGGCTACACAAACTCTCGTCCGCCTGCGCGGACTAATAAATTTTAACCCGCGCACCATTCAGGTAATCCCCTGGCGAATGTAATTCGCGGCTACACAAACTCTCGTCCGCCTGCGCGAACTAATAAATTTTAACCCGCGCACCATTCGGGTAACGCCAGTGTAGCTGCGATTAGGAACATCGCCAAGTTACAAAAATGAGATGCACCCGAAGCGATCGCGTCAATTATTCATTGTGTCAAAATCGGGAAACACTCTGGATAAATCGAGAGACAAATCGGGGAACCCTGGTAAAGTAACAATAGTATTAGATAGAAAAATTCGTTTACTGGCATAACCAAAGTTGCCTTGCAAGTCTTGATAAGGTTGACTATAAACTTCTAGGCAACTTGCTACTAAATTGAATATCCAGTAGTCAGAAATTCCCGATTCAGCGTAAAGAGATAATTTCACTTCCTGGTCATACTTAAGCGTAGAATCCGCAACCTCAGCTACGAGTAAAATATCAGATGGACTGGGATGATTCGATAAATAACGATCTGGACGATAACGTGCAATTACTAAATCGGGTTCAGGTTCGCTATTGGGAGGTAGGATTATTGGTTCTTGTCCTCGGACTATTGCTTGTCTTTGCAACAAAAATGTGACTTCGCAAAGCAAACTTGTATTGCAAACGGTGTGGGGGGTTCCTTTAGCTACCATTTGCATCAGTTCTCCCTTGATTAACTCTAGGCGGTCATTTTCGGTGAGGAACCCCAATTCAATGAGGCGATGATATTCCTCTAAAGTAAAACGTTTGGGAGTAACAGTGGTGATAGTAGCCATAAGGCAATTAGTGAGAGATTGCGATCGCATTCAACGACCAGTTTACCTTGAACAATTTTGTCGCTGATACGCCAACTCGGTTGCTAATTGGATCGCTGCTTTCATGGAAGTAGCATCAGCAATTCCAGTCCCTGCAATATCAAAAGCTGTACCATGATCCGGTGAGGTGCGGATGAAGGGAAGACCGATAGAAGTATTAACCGCACGGTCAAAAGCCATCAGTTTTACTGGGATTAAACCTTGGTCGTGATAAAGTGCAAGATAGCCATCATGAGCAGATGAAATGCTAGAACCAAACCAGGCTTGACCAGGCTTGACCCACATGGTATCTGGGGGAATCGGGCCGTCGAGTTGCAGGTGCGGACGTTTTTGGCGTTCTTGTTCTAGCCAAGGAATTAACCAGTCTATTTCTTCTCGTCCGAGTTGTCCTTGTTCGCCGCTATGGGGATTTAAACCCGCGATCGCAATCTTTCCCTTTTCTATCCCAAAATCTTCCCGCAAGCACTTTTCCAGCAAATCTAGTTTCGCTGTCATCAACTGCGGTGATAATGTTTGGGCAACTTGACAAAGTGGAATATGTGTAGTAGCAAGTAAAGTGCGGAGCGTCCAGCCAGTATGAGGCGATCGCGCTACAAACAGCATTCCAAATTTATCAACACCAGCGCGGATGGCTAAAAGTTCCGTTTGACCGGGGTAATGATGTCCAGCAGCTTTCCAAGCAGACTTGGCGATGGGTGCAGTGACGATGGCATCGAACTCGCCGGAAAGAGTTCGTGCGATCGCAGTTTCCATATAAGCAAAACTAGCGGCACCACTGGCAGCAGTTCCAGTACCAATTGTAATTTCCGAATCCAGCGGCACATCGATAATAGATAACTCTTTAGTCTGCGAAGGCCGGCTTTGTTCGTATAGCCGCGACTTCAGTCCGGCTTGAAACAGCGCAGAGGTGCCAACCACTGTAATATCGCAATCTTTAGTGACATCCGGATCTGCCAGCGCCTTTAGCACCACTTCTGGCCCAATCCCGGCTGGATCTCCTAATGTAACAGCCAACCGGGGACGAGTTTGCTGTTGTGTGAAATTGGTTGAACTTTTTGTAAAGAAACTTGTCACAGCTTTCAGTTTAAAATACGACTAACTTTAAATTCACCAACGTTGGAGTTTGCAACCGATGACCGAAGAGATTGTCAAGGCAGCTATATTGTCCTTTTCCTTGATTTTAGTGGGTCTGGGCATGGGCTTTTTGTTACTCAAAATCCAAGGCGGCGAAAACGAGTCCTTGTAGGGGAAAATTCTTCATTCGCACAAAAGGCGACACGCTTAAAGCTGCGTGTCGCCTTTTGCGATACTTGTTTAATTTTATAACTCGCCTGTGGCATTGCCATGAGGCGAAAATTTCCTGTTTTGACAGTGGGGAACAGCACAGATAGCCCCTATGTTACGCGATCGCATCCTTCCTGCCATTGATCCCAGCTTCCCGGCTTTTGTAAACTTTCTTAGAGTTAAACCTGAGATTTCTGATAACATCTTATAGAAAGATTAAGATTCCTTACTAATTTATCTAGATGACCGTATTAATAGTCGGTGCCACCGGCACCTTAGGAAGACAGGTGGCTCGTCGGGCAATAGAAGAGGGCTATCAAGTACGCTGTATGGTACGAAGTGCTAAAAAAGCCGCATTCTTAAAAGAATGGGGCGCTGAACTTGTACCAGGCAACCTCTGCGAACCGGAAACCCTCAAAGCTGCCCTCAGCGGAGTAACCGCTGTGATTGATGCAGCAACCTCTCGCCCCACCGACTCCCTGAGTATGAGACAGGTAGACTGGGATGGCAAAGTTGCACTGATTCAAGCAGCTGCGGCGGCGGGTATTGAGCGTTTTATCTTCTTCTCAATATTGGATGCCGAAAAGTACCCCAATGTGCCGCTGATGGAAATCAAGCGGTGTACAGAACTTTTTTTAGCCCAATCAGGATTAAATTACACAATTTTGCGACCAAGCGGCTTTATGCAAGGGCTAATTGGTCAATATGCGGTGCCGATTTTGGATGGGCAAGCGGTGTGGGTGACGGGTGACACCTCTCCTATTGCCTACATGGATACTCAGGATATCGCTAAGTTTGCAGTTGCGGCTCTGCGGCTTTCGGAAACAGAAAAGAAATCTTTTCCAGTGGTAGGATCTCGTGCTTGGGGTGCATACGAAATCATCCGCTTGTGCGAACGACTTTCGGGGCGGCAGGCAAAGGTATCGCGGTTGCCTCTGGGTTTACTACGTGGGGTTCGTTCCACTGCCCGCTTTTTTGAATGGGGCTGGAATTTAGCTGATAGACTAGCTTTTGCCGAAGTTTTGGCCAGTGGCAAGCCGCTAAGTTCCTCGATGGATGAAGTTTATCCTGTCTTCGGGATAGACAAAGAAGAAATCACAACCTTAGAAGCGTACCTGCAAGACTACTTTAGTCGAATTTTGAAAAAGCTTAAGGAAATAGATTACCAAACATCCAAAAATAAAAAGCAGAAGAAAAAGATGCCTTTTACATTCTGAGCTAAATTTACAGCAGTAGGGTGGCATTGTCCACCCTACTAATTACCGATCCCAAGTTAGTTGCTTACTTGTTAATTTTTAGTTATTAGATAACTAAAAACCAAGATAAACAAATAGCAAATAATGAACCATTACCGGACTCGAAGCGTGCCTAAAGCAGGGATTATCTACAATGACATCAAACCTGTAGCTTGTCGTGCGGCAGTGGAGTTGAAAGACAAGCTGGCGGCAGATGGTTGGGAAGTTTGCATGGCAACGGGTTCCGGTGGGATTTTGGGTTACTCTCGCCCGGGTGGTCTAGTTTGTCATACACCGATTGATTCGTTGGCTCCCCCTGGATTTGATGCCGAGATGTCCTTTGCGGTGGTGTTGGGGGGAGATGGCACAGTGTTGGCGGCATTTCGCCAAGTGGCACCCTGCGGGATTCCCTTGCTGGCGGTAAATACGGGACACATGGGTTTCTTAACTGAAGCTTATGTGAACCAGTTGCCGGCCGCCCTGGAAATGTTGAAGACTGGAGAATTTGAAATTGAACAACGGGCGATGCTGTCGGTGCAGCTGTTTCGGGATGATTGCCTGTTGTGGGAAGCGCTTTGTCTGAATGAAATGGTGATTCACCGTGAACCGTTAACGAGTATGTGCCATTTTGAGGTGGTGATAGGTCGTCATGCGCCTGTGGATATTGCGGCAGATGGTTTGATTATCTCTACTCCGACTGGTTCGACGGCTTACTCGTTGAGTGCTGGAGGGCCAGTGGTGACACCAGGGGTGCCGACTCTACAGTTGGTGCCGATTTGTCCGCATTCGCTGGCATCTAGGGCTTTGGTGTTTGCTGATAGCGAAACGGTGACAATTTTCCCAGCTAATTCTAATCCACTGGTGATGGTGGTCGATGGGAATGCAGGGTGTTATGTGTTGCCAGAAGATCGGGTACAGATGCAGCGATCGCCTTATTCGGCTCATTTCATTCGCCTGCAACCACCTGAGTTTTTCCGGATTTTGCGGGAAAAACTCGGCTGGGGTTTGCCTCACATTGCTAAACCAACATCGGTTGAGTTGCCATAAAAGCTAATAGCTAAAGGCTCAGAAAGCCTTTAGCTATTAGCCTTTAGCAAAAGTTAACATAAATAAGCCGGAAAATCTCCAGCTTTCGGTATCCCCCCTCTGATAGACTTCTAACTGGAATCGCCAGATAAAACGTCGCCAAATCAAGCACTTGGGAGGACAGTCTTCGTGGAAAATACGCTGGGATTAGAAATTATAGAGGTAGTTGAGCAAGCTGCGATCGCATCGTCCCGATGGATGGGCAAAGGCGAAAAGAACACGGCTGACCAAGTAGCCGTGGAAGCTATGCGGGAGCGGATGAACAAAATTTATATGCGGGGTCGCATTGTCATCGGCGAAGGCGAACGGGACGACGCTCCCATGTTGTATATCGGGGAAGAAGTTGGCATTTGCACCCGCGAAGATGCCAAAACTTTCTGCAACCCAGATGAATTGATGGAGATTGACATTGCCGTTGACCCTTGCGAAGGCACCAACTTGGTTGCCTACGGTCAAAATGGTTCAATGGCAGTGCTGGCGATCGCTGAAAAAGGCGGTTTGTTTGCAGCTCCTGACTTTTACATGAAAAAGCTGGCAGCGCCGCCAGTGGCACGGGGTCATGTAGATATTAACAAGTCCGCTACCCAAAACCTGAAAATTCTCTCCGAGTGTCTGAACCGCTCGATTGAGGAACTGGTGGTAGTAGTGATGGATCGTCCCCGTCACAAAGAGTTGATTCAGGAAATCCGGCAAGCTGGTGCTAGAGTGCGCCTGATCACCGATGGTGATGTCTCTGCTGCCATCTCCTGCGCCTTCTCCGGTACTAATATCCACGCTTTGATGGGAATTGGTGCTGCACCAGAAGGCGTTATCTCAGCCGCCGCCCTGCGCTGTCTAGGTGGACACTTCCAGGGCCAATTGATCTACGATCCAGATGTGGTGAAAACAGGCTTGATTGGGGAGAGCAGAGAAAGCAACATTGCGCGACTCAACGGGATGGGTATCACAGACCCAGACAAAGTTTACAACGCTGACGAACTAGCCTCTGGCAAGACGGTTCTGTTTGCAGCTTGTGGCATTACCCCTGGAACACTCATGGAAGGTGTCCGGTTCTTCAAGGGAGGAGCAAGGACTCAAAGCCTGGTAATTTCCAGTCAGTCGCGCACGGCTCGGTTTGTGGATACTATCCATATGTTTGAAGAGCCAAAGCAGCTGCAATTGAGGTAATACGTTAATGACTAATGGCTAATGGTTAATTACAATTAGCCATTAGTCATTAGCAATTAGTCATTAGTAATTAGCAATTAGTAATTAGCAATTTAGCAAATGAATATTGCAGTCGTAGGTCTTAGCCATAAGACAGCGCCAGTTGAAATTCGGGAAAAACTCAGTATTCCAGAGGCAGCGTATGAAGGTGCGATCGCCCACGTTACCAGCTACCCTCATATTCAAGAGGTAGCGATACTTAGCACCTGTAATCGTCTGGAAATCTACATCGTCGCTCAAGAAACTGAACAGGGAGTCCGGGAAGTTATCCAGTTTCTCTCGGAATACAGCAAGTTACCTATGCACCAGTTGCGGCAACATTTGTTTATGTTGCTGCACCAAGATGCTGTAATGCACTTGATGCGGGTGGCAGCTGGGTTAGATAGTCTGGTGCTAGGAGAAGGGCAAATCCTAGCTCAGGTGAAACATACTCACAAATTGGGGCAGCAATACAAGGGTATCGGCAGCGTCCTGAATCGTTTGTTTAAAAGTGCGCTCACGGCTGGGAAGCGCGTCCGCACCGAAACCAGTATCGGTACTGGGGCAGTCTCGATCAGCTCGGCGGCTGTAGAATTAGCTCAAGTTAAAGCGCAGAATTTAGCAGCTTGTCGGGTGGCAATTGTTGGCGCTGGGAAAATGTCACGGCTTTTGGTGCAGCATTTAGTTGCAAAGGGAGCTGTCCACATCACAATTCTTAACCGAACTGTGGATCGGGCGCAAGAATTGGCGCGTCAGTTCCCAGAGGCGCAGTTTCAACTGTATCCGCTGTCAGAAATGATGAGCGCGATCGCCCAATCGGATTTGGTGTTTACCAGTACCGCTTCTGTTGAACCCCTATTGAACCGCTCAAAGCTGGAAATTCACATAGAGGCGCATCGGTCTTTGATGATATTTGATATTTCCGTACCGCGCAATGTGGACGGGGATGTCAAGGAAATGCAGAACGTGCAGGCGTTCAATGTGGATGATTTGAAGGCGGTAGTGGCGCAAAATCACGAAAGCCGTCGCAAGATGGCAATGGAAGCGCAAGGGCTGCTAGAAGAGGAGGTGGATGCCTTTGATGTCTGGTGGCGATCGCTGGAAACTGTTCCCACTATTAGCTGTCTGCGCGACAAGATGGAAACTATCCGCGCCCAAGAGTTAGAAAAAGCTCTATCCCGCTTGGGGACTGAGTTTGCAGAAAGACATCAAGAAGTCATCGAAGCACTAACTCGCGGAATTGTTAATAAGATTCTGCACGATCCGATGGTACAGTTGCGATCGCAGCAAGATATCGATGCCAGACGCAAAGCGATGCAATCGCTGCAAGTATTGTTTAACCTGGATGTAGGTGAACAATTTAGCTAATGGTCAATGGCTATGAACAGCCATTAGCAATTAACATAATGAATCGAATTTTCCGATTAATTGTACTGCTACTGGGGGTTTGGCTAGGTTTCGATCTAGTCGCACACCTAGTAGCAGATGTTTTTTGGTTTCAGGAAGTCGGGTATTTAGCGGCGTTTCTTCTGAGGATAAAAACTCAGCTGTTGTTGGGGGCGATCGCATTTATCGTTACAGCAGGCTTTTTACTGGGCAATTTATATCTCGCCCATCGTCTCAAATATCCCAACGAGATTCCTTCAACCCTCCTAAAAAAGGGGGGCTTTTCTCCCCTCTTTTCAAGAGGAGCTAGGGGGGATCAAATCTTAACCGAATATAGGGGAGAATCCTTTTTTTCACCCAGTCCCCAATCCCCAATCCCCAGTCCCCAATCCCCAGCCTCCAATCCCCAATCCTCAGCACTGAAATTGCGATCGCTTCTAGTAATCACCATCGCCCTCAGTTTGCTGATTGGGTTAATGTTGCTGCACTATGGTCAAATAGCCGTAAGCTATTGGCATCCAAATCTCAACTTGCCTAATATATCTCCACCCGTGCCAGTGTGGATTAAGCCAGAGTTGATTTTGGTTCAGATTAGGAAGATACTATCTAACAGCTGGCAGATAGTTGTAGTGTTGATATCCGCGGCGCTAGTTTTTAGTTTTCCGCAGTTTTTGGTAACAGCGATCGCTGTTGTCATAAGTTTATTTTTTGGGTTGGTTCTCTCAAGTCATTCAGCGAGAGTTTTACAGTTTTTTCATCCCATAAGTTTTAATAGCATTGACCCCTTATTTGGACGCGATATCAGCTTTTACGTATTTAGTTTGCCAATTTGGGAGTTATTGGATTTTGGGCTTTTCGGACTATCTTTATTTGGTTTAGTAGCAGTAACTCTGACATACTTAACCTCCGGGAACAGTATTAGTCAAGGCATATTTCCGGGATTTTCTAAAGCGCAACTGCGGCATTTGTACGGACTGGGGGGATGTTTATTTAGCGCGCTGTCCCTGCATTATTGGCTGTCGCGCTATCAATTGTTGTATTCCACCAGTGGCGTTAGCTATGGTGCCAGTTACACTGATGTCGCAGTGAAGTTGCCGTTGAATACAGGTTTGAGCATTTTGGCGGTAGCGATCGCGCTTTTCCTGTTTTGGCGAACAAGGCAATTTAAACTAAAAATTTTAAAATTAAAATTCTTTTTAATTGCATTCTTAAGCCTTCATATTTCATTTTTCATTGTCTTACCCTTCGTAGTACAACGCTTAGTTGTTCAGCCTAACGAACTCCGCCGAGAAACACCTTTTATTAAACGCAGCATCGCTTTCACACGTCAAGCATTCGATCTAGAGGATATTGAAGTACAAACCTTTAATCCCACAGATCAACTCACCGCAGCTGATTTGCAGAATAACAATCTAACGATCGATAATATTCGCCTTTGGGATACACGACCACTTTTGCAAACTAATCGCCAGTTACAGCAAATCAGACTTTATTACAAATTTCCCGATGCTGATATCGATAGATATACTTTAAAAAGTGAGGCTATTGCTCCAAAAACGCCCCCAACATCAAGACAACAGGTACTCATCGCTGCACGAGAATTAGACTATACCGCCGTTCCCCAACAAGCGCAGACTTGGGTAAACGAACACCTAGTTTACACTCACGGTTATGGTTTTACCCTTTCTCCAGTAAATACAGTAGGCCCAGGCGGACTACCAGACTATTTTGTAAAAGATATTGGCACGGAGGCGGGTGAAGCTGGCACTTTAAAGACATCTAGCGAAGCAGTTCGAGCTAGTATTCCTATTGAAACGCCTCGGATTTACTACGGTGAAATTAGCAACACCTATGTAATGACATCAACAAGAGCTAGAGAGTTAGATTTTCCGAGTGGCGACGATAATGTTTACAATACTTATGATGGTCGCGGCGGTATTTCTATCGGTTCTTGGTGGCGGCGGTTGTTGTTTGCCGAGTATTTGAAAGACTGGCAAATGCTGCTGACGCGGGACTTTACGCCAGAAACTAAGTTGTTGTTTCGCCGTAATATTAATCAGAGAATTCGAGCGATCGCGCCTTTTTTACGATACGATGGCGAACCTTATTTGGTAGCTGCTAATACTGGCGACAGCGAGACTCAAAGTTACTTGTACTGGATTGTGGATGCTTATACAACAAGCGATCGCTATCCCTACTCAGATCCAGGCAAGTATGACTTTAACTATATGCGGAATTCCGTGAAAGTTGTTATCGATGCTTACAACGGTTCTGCTAACTTCTACATTGCCGATCCTACAGACCCAATTATTAATAGCTGGAGTGCTATCTTTCCGGGACTATTCAAACCCTTAAACGAGATGCCAGCTACCTTACGCAGTCATATTCGTTATCCGATGGACTTTTTCACCACCCAATCGGAACGATTACTAACATACCACATGACAGACCAGCAGGTGTTCTACAACCGCGAAGATCAGTGGCGCATTCCGATGGAAATTTACGCCGCCGAACAGCAAGCAGTAGAACCCTACTTTCTAATTATGAGACTGCCAACAGCCCAGGAAGAAGAATTTATCCTGCTGTTACCCTTCACCCCTATTCAACGCAATAACTTAATTGCTTGGTTAGCGGCGCGTTCCGATGGTGATAACTACGGTAAGCTGTTACTCTACCAATTTCCTAAGCAGGAATTAATCTATGGAACCGAGCAAATTGAAGCGTTGATTAACCAAGATCCGGTTATTTCCCAACAAATTTCTCTGTGGAATCGTCAAGGTTCAAGAGCAATTCAAGGGAATTTATTGGTAATTCCAATTGAAGAATCGCTGCTTTATGTTGAACCTCTTTATTTAGAAGCAGAAAGAAACAGTTTACCGACTTTAGTGCGCGTGATTGTTGCCTATGAGAACCGCATCATCATGGCAGAAACTCTCGATCAAGCACTCCAGGCTATCTTCCAACCAGAAAACCCGTCAACTCCTCCAATTATCCGTCCAGTGGAGGAGCCAGCTTTATAGCACCAAAGGCACCAGCAGCGATTTATACCTAGAGTACGGTATCGGACAGAACAAGGATTTTCAAAACTATATACTAAATACAAAAGCCTGGCGTAAAGGTGCAACAAGTCTATTGCTCTTGATACGCGATCGCTACTACTAAAACAAGTTAAAGAAGTCGCTATTGAAGTAGATGTACGCATACAGAACGGAAATTGAGGATACCGTAGAGCTTTTGCAAGAGCAAGTAGAAAGCTTAAAGCAAGAGCTGGATTACAAAGAGTTAGAACTGCAACAGATACAGCAAGAATTGATTTTTACAAATCAGGAGCTATGTGCTGTACTCGCAGTGAAGCAGCTAACTCTTGATGAGGCTAAGGAATTAGCTAAAAGCATTTTGGCAAGCCAGAATATTACTGGCGAATCTCTGTGTGAACTCCTCAGTGCTATCTATGGTACTCCAGTCAAAGCCGATGAGTTGCAGCAAATAGACACAGCAAGTTCTATTACTTGTCTGACAAACGCTCACCCTAATAATGCACCTGACCCTCTCAGGGGAGGTGAACTTAGAGCTAAGTTTACATCGCTGGCAGAGCAAAGTGATAAACTTCAAGCTCGATCTAACAGGCTTAGACAACAAGCTAATGAAGTTACGGCTCACTGTAGAAAGCTCAAAAGTCAGCTTCATGAATCTGCCAAGAATGTTAGTTAGCGCTCACCCTAAAGGATGGCGCTACACAAACTCTTGTCCGGCTACGGATACTTTATTGTAATAAACAGCGGCTTGCAGCCGGATGAAGTACAGGCTATGTAGAGAGATCCCCGACTTCTTGAAGAAGCCGCGTATCTGTGTACTCACCCGAAAAGCGCTGTAAAAGCCTGAGCCAGCAGACTTTTTTCTGCCCTTTACCTTTCGGAAAGGCGCGCCTACGCTCATCCAGTATTTTTTATAGCATCTTCTCAAGAAATTGCTTAGCGCGATCGCATTCTGGATTTGTAAAGAACTTGCTAGGCGGTGAATCTTCCGCCAGCATCCCTTTATCCAAAAACAAAATTCGATTGGCAACTTCTCGCGCAAATCCCATTTCGTGGGTGACAATTGCCATTGTGATCCCAGTTTTTGTAAGGTCTTTCATCACTTCCAGCACCTCTTTCACCATTTCTGGGTCGAGTGCGGAGGTGGGTTCGTCAAACAACATAATATCAGGCTTCATTGCCAAGGAACGCGCGATCGCTACCCGCTGTTTCTGTCCCCCTGACAACTTAGAAGGATAAACATCAGCCTTTTCTGCCAAACCAACTTTACTCAACAACTCCATTCCTTCTCGCCGCGCCTCCTCCGGCGAAATATTTTTCACCTTTTTTGGTGCATACGTCACATTAGAAAGGACAGTTTTGTGAGGGAATAAATGGAAATGTTGAAATACCATCCCGACATTCTGACGAACTTTCATAATGTCAGTTTTTTGCGAGGTGATGTCTGCTCCTTGGATGTAAATCTTACCTGAAGTTGGCACTTCTAGTAAATTCATGCACCTCAAGAAAGTGGATTTACCAGAACCCGAAGGCCCAATAACTGCCACAACTTCCCCATGTCCAATCTCAGTAGAAATTCCTTGCAAAACCTTGAGGTTGCCAAAAGATTTATGCAAGTTATCAACCTTAACTGCTGCGTTGTAATCTTCGTTCAAGTGCATAACCCCCCCATGTTAAACTCATGACCATTAAATAGTAAATTGCACCTGCAAATAGCAAAGGTTCAAAGTAGATATATTGTTCTGCTCCCACAATTTGGGCGCGGCGTAACAAGTCAGTTACACCAATTGTAGAGACTAATGCTGAGTCTTTCAGTAGTGCAATACTCTCATTTACCAATGCTGGCAAAATGTTTTTTATCGCCTGTGGCAAGATAATATCCAGCATCATTGGTTTGTAGGGAACGCCAAGCGATAAAGCTGCTTCCCGTTGTCCTTTGTCAACTGCCAGAATACCGCCGCGAATTGTCTCAGAAATGTAAGCACCTGAGTTGAGAGTAAAGGTAATTACACCTGCTAACAAGGCGGGGATATTGTAGCCAATCAATTGAGGCGTTGCGTAATAAACTAAAGCGATTTGCAGCAGTAGTGGTGTGCCGCGAAAGATAGACGTGTAAGCTGTGGCGAACCAAACCAACGGCTTGAAGGTAGAAATCTTAAACAACGATAGGATTGTTCCCCAAATGAATCCTAAAACTGCTGAGATGGCAGTAAATTGAAGAGTAATTAATATTCCTTTTAAAATGAAAGGAATCCGGGGCGTTATTTTAGCAAAAGCTAAGCTGGAACTACTAGCTGGGGTTTCAGCTTTACCATTGTTTTCAAACCACTTTGTCACCAACCTGTCTATTTCCCCGTTCTGTTTCATTTCTGCCAGAACGCGGTTGAAGTCATTGACTAGCGGCGAACCTTTGGCAAACGCGATCGCACTCCCTGCTTCTCCAGTATTGGGAACAGTATTAAATTCCAAATCTGGGTTATTGGCGATAAAACCTTTGGCGATTGTATCTTCGATAATTGCAGCGTCGATACGATTTGATTTAACTTCTTGGATGATCTCCCCAGTCTTGTTTAGTGCGACAAGATTTGCGCCTTTTATTTCTTTAGCAGCTTTTTCTTGAGTTGAACCCAATTGAACGCCGACTTTTTTCCCTGCTAAACTTTCAGGTGTGGTTAGGTTGCTACCTTTTTGGGCAACAATTGTGTTTTTGGCTTCATAGTAAATATCGGAAAAATCTACATTTTGCCTCCGTTCTGCTGTCGGTGTCATTCCAGCCATCGCAAAGTCAGCCCGACCTGATTGCACAGCAGGAATTATGCCGCTGAAATCTGTATCTTTAATCTCAAGTTGAAACCCTAACTCTTTGGCAATATAGTTGGCAATATCTACGTCAAAACCAACAATATCAGCGCTACCACTAGCAGTATCTCGAAATTCATAAGGTGGATAGTCCGCTGAAGTGACCATCACAAATTTTTTACCTTGATATTGGGGCGATTGTCCTAAGACGCGATCGCTTCTCCAACCTCCAAAAACCAAACTTATCGTCAGCGCGACAGAAAATAGGATGAAGAAGAGCCATTTCCTTTTTGGCATGGCTAGGAATTCCTTAATAGTTTTGATTATCAACATTTAACCCTTTAACTATAGGATGATTTCTACTATCTTAAGGATGAGATTTTATTAATGAAAAGTTACAATTACATAAGTAAAAAGGGCGAATAGAATTCCCATCTACACAGACTAAACCCGCGAAGGCGGATTTCAAAAGTCCCCGTTAGCATAGCGTGCGCGTAACCGCATAGGCGGACTTTGTTTGTGTAGCCGCGAATTTTATTTGCCAGGGATATTTGCTTTATCCTAAAAAATGAAACTTGTTCTCACTACACCAATCACAGCATCAGGATTTCGATCGTCATGGTTAGGCGCTGTTAGCCAAAAGAAACCAGGAGTAATCGAAATATTTTCTGTTAACTGATATCTGTAGAAAGCTTCGATGTGATATCCCGTATCGCGATCGCTTCTTTGTCCGGGAGGTAAACCAATAGCCTGCGCTAAAGCACTATTGCTAGTACCAGTTAACTTAGGCTGCATCCCTAACACGATACCGCCCAAATTTCCCTTTTTCCCCAAATCAGGGAAAGCCAACGTCACTGCATAGTTCCAGACATCTGCATCCCCCTTGATATTACCAACAGCGCGGGCGGCAGTATAACCCACCCAGCCGCCGAGTTCAAAGCGGGGACTGAAGCGGTAATTAACTTGTGCGCCATAACCATTACCCACCACGGGATTACCATCAGGATCGGTGAGATCGATCACTTTGGCGGCGTTGCTACCTGCAAGAGTATCGACACCAAAAGCTTGAGAAAAAGAGTTAAGGTAAAGCAACCCAACTTTCAAGCGATCGCCACTATAAACCAATTGGGCAAAAGCACTGTAACCACCATTAAATATACCTGAATCTCTGCCTGGGTTACTAGGCCCATTAGGCGCGTCTTCACCAAAGTAACCAACGTCTAAACTGAGGGCTTTGCTAAGGGCATAGTTTGCCGCAATACCTGCTCGATTTCCCAGTGGAAAATACACAGGATTGACTTGACCAAAGTTAGAAATAGCACCAGTAGACGTATCGATAAAAGGAGTAATTGTATCCGTAACATACGACGGATCAATTGTCCCAGCTTCCAGATAAATTCTTATTTTATCTCCCACTGGAAAGCGATACTCTAGCTGGCTGATTCTGGCATCACTATTTTGAGATACGCTACTAGGAGTAAAGCGAGTTTCGCCTGTTAAACCTGGATCTGGCCCTCCGCCAAATGTTGCCCCAGTGTCAAACTGTCTCAAATTAGTTATTTGAAAACGAGTTCTTAAACGGTCTTTTCCAGTGAAGCTTGTATTAAAGTCGATGCGAGTTCGATGACCGATGGTAGCATTGTTTACGTCGCCAGCATTCTCACCAAAAGCAGCGCCAGTATAGGTTATTACTTCACCGCCTAGTTTGGTAGTTGTGGAAAATTGGTTAGCTTCTATTTCGTTGGTTCTAGCTTCCAGCACATCGACTCGACCGCGTAGTGTTGCCAGTTCTGTGCTAAATTCATCAATCAGCCTTTGTAGCGTAGCTAAATCTTCTTTAGTGACAAAATCTGCGGTACTGGCGGCAATTAATTTCTCAATTTGCGTCAAACAAGCGTTTACCCCGGCGGCAAATTCATAGCGACTCAAAGCGCGATTTCCGCGAAAAGTGCCATCAGGATATCCTGCAATACAGCCGTAACGTTCCACAAGACTTCGCAATGCTTCATAAGCCCAATCTGTCGGCGTTACATCCCGCAACTGGGACACATTGGTAACTTGATCCATCGTATCCGTATCTGTATCGGACGGGGAAACTGATGGACTATCATTGCTGTACTGATTAATTTGTTCTAGGGATGTGTCTATTTCTAAAGAATCTGTGGTTTGTCCAGTAGCTTTTGCTTGGGTAAAATTGATAATTAGCAACGTGTTGACTAGGGCAGCTATACCAAAAGGTATCTTCCCAAAATGTTTCCGCATAGTCTCTCCTGACACCTAAGTAGTGCATTGATGGGTAAATTAAACCCTTAATGCAAAAGCTTAGAATATTTCTCACCCGTAAGTCTAAATTAGTATGAATCTACATTTAAGGCACGTTCATACATTGTTATTATTTATACCGAATTGAGTAGAATTATCATAAATATTACATATTATATTTTTTCCAATATATATGCACATTCTTGAATAAATATTTATTAATTTTAAAAATAATTAAATTTCAGCCATAAGATAGATGAACAAAAAATAAATATGTAAATTGTAAAAAACGGCAAAAGAAAGAGGAATTAGACAGAACAATAGAAACCTAGTAAATAATCTTCTTTCTTTTGCCTTTCCAAAAGGCTTACTGCCCCAAATAAGCTTCTAAAACTTCTGAGTTGCGCTGAATTTCTATCGGAGTACCTACAGCAAGATTGCGACCTTCGGCGAGAACCCAAACGCGATCGCATAGTGACATAATCACGTCCATATTGTGTTCAATAATCAAAAACGTCATCCCCTCGCGATTCCATTGGGTAATGTACTCGCAGATTTGATTAATCAACGTCGGATTCACCCCCGCCGCTGGTTCATCCAACAAAATCAACTTCGGCTGAGTCATCAGCGCCCGCGCCATTTCTAGCAGCTTACGTTGTCCGCCAGACAGCGCCCCTGCGTAGTCCTGCGCCTTCGCAGCCAAACCCACAGATTCCAACATACTCATCGCCCGTTCCCGCAGTTGCTTTTCTTCTTTAACAACCAGATGCGGCTGAAGCCAGACATTCCAAAAGTTCTCGCCAGTTTGCTTCTGCGCCCCTAAGAGCATATTTTCCATCACCGTCAGCCGCGACAGCACCCGCGCCACCTGAAACGTCCGAACCATTCCCATCTGGGCGATTTGATACGGCTGTAAGTGTTCAATAGGTTCGCCGTCAAAAATGGTTCGCCCTTTATCAGGGCGAATAAAATTAGACAAAAGGTTGAAAAGAGTAGTTTTGCCAGCACCATTCGGGCCAATCAGCCCAGTGATGCTACCTTGAGCTACACTAATTTCGGCATTATTCACCGCCCGGACTCCGCCGAAGCTTTTGTACAATCCAGTAGCGGCTAGTAAAGATATTTCTGTTTGGGGTTTTTGGTATTCTTCCACCACATCCGAACTGTTTTCGACATGGTGGGCGCTACCGTTTAAAGAATCATCAGAAACCGAATTGGGCGGAATGTGAGAATTATTTGCCAAGGGTCAATTCCTCTTTTTTACCCAAGATACCTTGCGGCCGCCAAATCATCAGCAACATTAGGATTAAACCAATCAGCATAATTCGCAACGCCCCCAAACGCGCACTATCGAGGTTAACAAGTCCGGGAAGGATAAAGCGAGTTGCCTCGAAATATGCCGAGAAAATAATTGCTCCTAGTATAGTACCTAGATTGCTACCAGCACCGCCCAAAACCACGATTGTCCAAGCGTTGAAAGTAATTAGAGGCTCAAAATTAGTCGGGTAAACTGTTTTCAGATACCAAGCATAGAACGAACCAGCGACACCCGCGATCGCGCCCCCCAACATAAACGCTTGCAACTTGTACCAAAAAACATTTTTTCCTAACGCTTTCGGTATTTGCTCATCTTCGCGGATAGCTTTCAGCACTCGACCCCAAGGCGATCGCACCAACCTCTCCAGCAGCCAAAACGTCAGCCCTAACACCAACAGGGACAACACCATCAACCCAATATTCAAATCCAGTGGCAGAGAATCTAGTGGCAGCGCATACCCCGATCTCCCTACTGAAGTACGAGCTTGCACCCCAAAGCTGCCAAAAGTCAACTCCTCCTCATTCAGCGCCACCAGACGCAGCAACTCAGCAACCCCAATAGTAACAATGGCCAGATAATCCTCCCGCAACCGCAGCGTCGATAAACCAATCAACAGACCCAACAGCGCCGCCACAGCTGCACCAATCAAAACCGCAAAAATCAGCGGTACGCCTTTCATACTCAACAATACTGTGGTATATGCACCAACAGTCATAAAGGCAACGTGTCCAAAATTAATTAGCCCCGTAAAGCCCCACTGTAAATTTAACCCCAGGCTAAACAGCGCAAAGGTTGCAGTAAAAGTTACCAAAAAAATTAGATAGCCAATCATGTCACGCTTGTGAAACGTAATGAAACAATGGACTTGAGACTTTAGACTTTAGACTATCTAGAGTCCTCTAACAAGGGGCAACCGTTTTATGAAAACAGCACCCGAAGAAAGAAGACGTTAATTTGTTCAGTGGTATTTAAGTATGAATTTTGTCAGAGGCCGGTTACAACGCTTAATTGCTAAGATGCCTAAGTTAATCGAGAAACTAACTGATGATAACTTGGAAGACACTTGGCAAGTTCTACAACAGGTTTATTATGACCTCTATATGCTCAAAGCCATCCAAGAGTCGAAGCAAAGCGTACAGCCAGGGGAAAGCCTAACTCGCGAAGAGGCTATACGTATGTTGCAATTCCCCTAAGTTTTTCCATCACCGGGGAAATGTGTTTGGCAGCATGAAGAGTGCAAAATAAATTGGGTGTGCCGATTAAAATAAGCTAAAGCTGGAAAGTGAAACTAGAAGTGCGCTACGCCCGGTCTTTTTTGCGTGACCTTAAAAATTTAGAGTACGCGGCTAGAGAACGCATCTATGAATTCGTTTTTGAAGAGTTCATGCGGATCAATCAAATTTATGACCTACCGGAATTACAGCGACTCGGTTCCGATACCATTTTCTACCGCTTCAGTATAGATGACTATCTGATTGCAATTGAGGTGACAGGGCATATTGTTAAATTCCTGCGGGTTCTGCCTAAACCGGATTTGTAAGTTGGGGACTGGGAATTGGGAATTGGGAATTGTGAATTGGGAATTGGGAATTGGGAATTGGGAATTGGAAGGACTCTTACCTAGTCCCTAGTCCCTAGTCAGTCCCCAGCCCCCAGCCCCTTCTCTTAGAGAGACGAAAAGAAATTCAGAATTTCACTTCTGGGTTGTTTCGGCACAAATACCGAATTTTAGACTGTAAGCACAGAAGTAATGCGATCGCTTACCTTACACTTGTGTTGACTAACACGCTTGGTGAGATTCGCTTATGGATGCAGTGGCACTTTGGCAACGGTACCAGGATTGGCTCTACTATCACGAGGGGTTAGAATTTTACCTCGATATCAGCCGGATGCGGTTTGATGATGAGTTTGTCCAATCAATGCAGCCGGGGTTTGAGAAGGCGTTTAAGGAGATGGCAGAATTGGAGGGAGGCGCGATCGCTAACCCTGACGAAAACCGCATGGTCGGACACTACTGGCTGCGCGATCCCGACTTAGCCCCCACCCCGGAAATAAAACAACAGATTGTCAAAACTTTAGAAAAAATTGAAGCCTTTACCCAAAAAGTCCATAGCGGGGAAATTAAACCCCCCAACGCCCCCAAATTTACCGACATTATCTCCATTGGCATTGGCGGTTCAGCACTTGGCCCTGAGTTTGTCGCCGAAGCCCTAGCGCCAGATTTCCCACCCCTGGCAATTCACTTCATCGACAACAGCGATCCCGCTGGTATCGACAGTATCCTCAACAAACTCAAAGGCCGACTAGCCAGCACCCTAGTCTTAGTCATCTCCAAATCTGGGGGAACGCCAGAACCGCGCAACGGCATGATTGAGGTGCAAACAGCCTTTGCTGCTCAGAATTTGAACTTTCCCCCTCAAGCCGTCGCCATCACAGGAGACGGCAGCAAATTAGACCAGCAGGCAAAGTCAGAAGGCTGGTTAGACACCTTCCCAATGGAAGACTGGGTGGGAGGACGAACTTCGGAAATGTCAGCCGTGGGGTTGGTTCCAGCCGCTTTGCAAGGCATCGACATCCGCGCTATGCTTGCTGGTGCAAAAGAAATGGATGCCGCTACCCGCATCCCCAAGCTGAAAGAAAACCCAGCGGCGCTGCTTGCCCTCAGCTGGTACTTCGCTGGCAACGGCAAAGGCGAAAAAGACATGGTGGTGTTGCCTTACAAAGACAGCCTGCTGCTATTCAGCCGCTATCTGCAACAGCTAGTGATGGAATCTTTGGGCAAGGAAAGAGACCTCGACGGTAATATCGTTCACCAAGGCATCGCCGTCTATGGCAACAAAGGCTCAACCGACCAACACGCCTATGTTCAGCAGTTGCGAGATGGGGTTCCGAATTTCTTCTTAACCTTTATTGAAGTGTTACGCGATCGCTCTGGCAACTCCCCAGAAATAGAGCCTAGTGTCACATCAGGCGACTATCTATCCGGTTTCTTGCAGGGAACGCGACAAGCTCTTTACGAAAATCACCGAGATTCTATCACCGTGACGATTGGGCAAGTCAATCCCCGCATGGTGGGAGCGTTAATTGCATTGTATGAGCGGGCTGTTGGATTTTATGGAATCCTTGTCAATATCAATGCTTATCACCAACCAGGTGTAGAAGCTGGTAAAAAAGCTGCCGCCACCATTCTCGACTTGCAGAAACAAGTTTTGCAAGTTCTACAGGAAGAAGGCACTGCCCTCTCTCTTACCCAATTAGCACAGAAAGCTGGTGCTTCCGATCAAGTTGAGGCGATTTACAAAATCCTGCGGCATCTCCATGCCAACCACCGGGGTGTCGCCTTAGAAGGCAATTTTGCCAAACCAGCGACTTTGATGGTTTCCGCCACCTAATTTCTCGTTTTCTCGTTCCCAGACTCAGGTGGGAAAATAGCTCGTTTGCCCTCTCTCCAACCTCTCCGGGAGCAAGGGGAGGGGCAACAGGCTCCCCTTCCCGCACTTCGTGCCGCTTCGCTAACGTAGGCAAAACTGGGTGATTAGGTTTTTCAGAGGTGGTAGTGTTTTTGTGGGGGAGGTTCCAGCCTGGAGTTTAGGCTAAAAACAGGCGATCGCTGGAGTGATTTAATGCCCTTCATCATCTGGGAACTGTGGTTGGTGTGGAAAATCTCCCGGTTGGAAACAAAGTCAGTCTCGCTAACATAGAATCAAATATTTTGTGGTTAAAAAGGTACTCAAATTTCTAAGTCTCGGCTCTCAAGAGTCACCTAGCTTGACTCTAAACTTCAGTAGGTAGCTAGAGAAGGAATATTGCACCCTAAAATTTCGGGGTAATGCTAAAAGCATTACCCCGAAATTTTTTGCGCCCTAAATCAATGCCTTAATGGCATCAGCATCAAACAACAAAAAGGTCATTATTAGTCATCGCTAAGCCAGTTGAGACCTGAGCTATTTGGATTTGTCCAGCTCCACCTTTACCATCAACATCAAAGAACAAACCACCCGTACTCTGGTTGTAGATAAAGCGATCGCTGCTATCAGATGCACTAGCACCCAGCCAAAACTGTTGGGCGGTAATTACAGCTCCAGTAACTAAATCGCTACCAAAGTTATCACTGAAAACGTGGATCGTATCCTCAGCAACATTAAAATCAGCGATGGTATCCATCCCTTCGCTAGGGCTGGCAAAGACAAAGATATCTGCACCTTTACCGCCTTTAAGCAAATCATTGCCCGTACCACCAAACAGCGTATCGTTATTGTAATTGCCTACAAGGGTGTCATTGCCAGCGCCACCAATGAGAGTATCATTCCCAACTTTTCCTCGCAGGAAGTTGTTAGCTGCATTCCCAATCATCAGGTTGCCAGAATTGTTACCGATCCCACTAATAGCACTGTCACCCTCAAGCGAGAGATTTTCAATGCCAGCGCTGAGAGTAGTGCTAACCGAAGTCACGAGGAAGTCGGTGAGCATAGCTGTACCCGTTGGAGTGGCGATAGTGGCGTTGGTGGGATTGGATAGATTAACGCTGAAAGATTCCAGCGCTTCGCTTAGGGAGTCGTTGAGAATCGGGACGCTGATAGTAGCGGTAGTTTCTCCAGGCGCAAACATGAGTTGTCCAGAGGTGGCGGTGTAGTCTGAGCCAGCTGTAGCACTCCCGGTGACAGTGGCATAGTTGACTGTCACCGATTGGGTGCTAGCGGCTGATAGGCGAACTGTGAAAACGGCGTTGGGGGTGTTGCTGTCGCCTTCTATGACGTTGGTACCGATGATTCTGAGAGTAGGTGGGGGATTGACAGTAATACTGGCTGTCTCAGCAGCGAAGCTGAAAGGCGTTGCCCCGTCACTGATACTCGCATTCACTCCCGTTGTGCCGCTAGCAAGTCCGTCTGTAGCATCCCAGGCCCGGAAAGTAATGCCGTTTGTAACCGTACCGCTATACTTAGCACCGGGAACAAAGCGGATGCGATCGCTTGCGGTGTCTGTCAAAACTGTGGCATTCGTGGCGGACACCACAAAGTTATTCCAGGTATTCCCATCATCAATGGAGTATTGCCAGGTGCCATTGGTATTATTGACGGCGGTGACGGCAATTCCTTCAACAGCACCTGCGTCTGAGTCGGTAATAGGGTCGCCGTTAGCGCCACTGGCAATTAGGGCAGAAACCAGGGTGCCAGTATTGCTGGCATCACCTTGGCTGATGGTTGTTAGGGTAGGATTCCCCGTGTTGTCCAGTACGGGGGCGCTGTTGTTAGCCGCGACAAAGATATCCTTTTGACCGTTGGTATCACCACTCACTAGAGTGCTGGCATCAGAATGAAACGCTACATAGCGTCCATCGGCTGATAGGGAAGGGGAGTCTGAGTGAGTATTCCCCTGAGTACTGTCATTAGAGAGGGAGAGGCGACTGGTGGTACCTGTCTGTCGGTCGTGGATAAAAATATCCCTTTGACCATTGGTATCGCCACTCACCAAGTTGCTGGCAAGAGAATTAAATGCTACGTAGCGCCCATCAGCGGAAATGGAAGGATTGAGAGAATAGTTATTCCCCTGAGTACCGTCGCTGGCAACTGAGAGACGGCTGGTAGTGTTGGTCTGTTGGTCGTAAACGAAAATATCGGATTGACCGTTGGTATCGCCACTCACCAAGTTGCTGGCACTAGAATAAAACGCCACATAGCGTCCATCAGGTGAGATAGAGGGGCTGCGGGAGGAGTTGTTCCCCTGAGTGCCGTCATTGGCAACCGAGATCCGACGGGTCGTGTTAGTTTCTCGGTCGTGGACAAAAACATCGGAAGTGGTGTTAGTATCGCCACTCACCAAGTTGGTAGCAAAAGAAGCAAAAGCCACATAACGTCCATCGGCGGAGATGATGGGTTCGTAGCAGTAGTTATTCCCCTGAGTGCCGTCGCTGGCAATCGAGACGCGGCTGGTCGTGTTAGTCTCTCGGTCGTGGACGAAAATATCGGATTGACTGTTGGTATCGCCATTCACCAAGTTGCTGGCATTGGAAAAAAACGCTACATAGCGCCCATCGCCGGAGAGAGAGGGGTCGTAAGAGTTACCTCCTTTATAAGTGCCGCCACTGGCAACGGAAACGCGGCTAGTCGTGTTAGTCTCTCGGTCGTAGACGAAAATATCGACACTTCCAGAGGTATCGCCACTCACTAAAGTGCTAGCCTGAGACTCAAACGCTACATAACGTCCGTCCGCGGAGATAAACGGGTCGTAGGAATAGTCATTCCCCTGAGTGCCATTACTGGCAACGGAGACGCGGCTAGTAGTGTTAGTCTCTCGGTCGTAGACGAAAATATCGGAAGTGTTGTTAGTGTCGCCACTCACCAAGCTGCTGGCAGTAGACTGAAACGCCACGTACCGTCCGTCACCGGAAATAGAGGCGTACTCTGAAAAGCCATTCCCTTGAGTGCCGTCACTAGCAACGGAGAGGCGGTTGATGGGAAGAACAGCACCGTAAGCCTCCCTCGCCAACTGCCCAAATGCCAAATCGGCTTTGATGTTTCCAGTGGTGAATTCTAGTTCCCAGTCACCGCCTTTTGCCTCACTACCAGTACGGTTGGTAGAAGCAGCGAAAACTGCTCTTGTCAACTGACTCAACTGTTGCACGAAGGCTTCCCCCACCTGGCCCGCTGCCACATCGCAACCATACAGGAGAATGTCGGCATCAGCTGTCAAGGCACCTGTCCACTGCTCCCAAAAGCTGGTGTACGCTTCCAAGTTGTCAGAATTGACCAGGGTTGACCCCAGTTGCAAATTGCCTTCGCTGCCGTGGGAGACAATATGAACGCTACTGATGTCGGTGCGGTTTGCCAACACCTGTGTAATTTGCACTACTCCATTCTGCAAAGGTCCGAGGATAATTACCTCGGTTTCTGGTTTGACACCAGCAACAAGACTTTGGTAGTCCTCAACTGTAGAGTCAATGAAGACGATTTCTTTTCTTGGGGAAGCTGAGATGAGAGAAGTCACTTCTCTTGAGTTGCCACCACTCTTGGTACCCTTAAAAGTGGGATTTAGTTCTTGATTTTGAGAATAAGAGTTATTCCAGAGATTTCGCATGATTGATTTTCTGGTAGATATCTTGTTTAAACATCAGAATAGGGATCCTTTTGCACTTGCAAAAGTATCAATTGTCAACGCCCTGAATCCAATAAAAACTCAATAAATCCGCCCTTTTAGAGCAATTGATAATATTTATCCCTTGCCTAAATTAACTGGCTCATTTCCTTGGCGTAAACCGAAGCTTTACTGAAATAGCTGAATTATTTAGTAAAGTTTAGGTGAAGATTTGAGATTTTTATCTAAACTGATAAGTGCTTAATTATAAATACTTAGGGTTATTAGTAATTCAAGTTATTGGTAAAGCACTTTTGGCTTTGGCAATAACCGTAAACATACGGAACAACATGGAAAATATAGGTAGTTAGGGGATAAGGCGGCGCGTTGGTAGGCAGAAGAGGAGGCGTATTAATTACCTGGTAAGGGGAATCATTGGGCGCTATCCTATCGCTAGGATTTTTGCAGCAATGCCCTTACTAGCGCTGCAAGGATGGCTGTTGAACAATTGTGCGAAATGGCTAGATGGCATCATGGAGGGGTTAAAACTCTGCCCCATCTACCAGTGTCGTTGGCAGTGGTAAAGTGAGAAGGGCGATCGCTTCAAACGTAGCAACTATTCAGATAAATTCCACCAATAGGAAAAAATGACGCGATCGCGATCGCACCGAACATCCTCTAATTCCTCTGACAATCGGCTTCTCAGTCGGCGTTTGAGCCGCCAACCGTAATCTTCAGGAGTTTTGTGATGGTGCTGTTGCAAAACCGATATCAGTACATCCCTTTGAGCGATCGCCATCTACTTAGGGCGTGCTGAATAACGAGAAAAAAGCGGCGCTAATTAGGTTGGTGAGCGCTGCTTAGCTGGTCAAATGCCAGAAAAACCGGTAAAATCGCTCAAAACCCGTGCATCCCCC